>JBCDHV010000393.1:0-4347 GCA_038749615.1 Bacteroidota bacterium | reverse complement strand
CTCCTCGGGCTGGGTCACGATCTCGGGCGTCGGGCCGTCCTCGACGGCCGGCAGGGCGAGCCGGAGAATCACGTCGTCGCCTTCGCGGACGACGTCGATGGCTCCGCCGGCGGGGTGCGCCATGCGTTGGACCAGCGTGAGACCGAGGCGGAGTTCGGGCGGTAGCTGCTCGTCGTCGCCTTCTTCCCAGGCGCGCCAGCGGTCGAGGTTCAGGCTGCCTTCGTCGCCAACGGCGCGGACTTCGACGGTGTCGCCACTCATGCGCACCTCCAAGGGCAGCCGGCCGTCGAGCCGGTAGACGTGCATCAGCGCGTTCGTGAAGTTGCGCAACAGCCGGCTCAGGTAGCCGCGTTCGAGGCGGACGCGGACGGGCGCGTGGGTCGGCACGACAGCCAACTCCAAACCTCGGCGCTGCAACACCGGGTCCAGGGTGCGGACGGTCTGTTGCAGGTAATCCGTGACGTCCAGCAGTTCATCGTCGCCACCGAGCCGGTCGGTTTCCAGCAGGGCAAGGTCGATCACCGACTTCACCAGCTCCAGCATCCGGCCGGCGCTGTAGTGGATGATGTGGGCGTATTCCTTGACTTCGTCGGTACCTTCTTCCTGGAGGATCGAGGCAAACCCGAGAATGTCCGTGGCCGGCGTCGTGAGCGGCCGTTCGAGATCGGCCAGGAGCGACCACGCGTAGGTGTTCGCCTTCTCGCGTGCATCGGGTTCAACGGGTGTGACCGCGCCGGACATGTCGTGCAGTTGTTCGGCAATGCGCCGCGTCCAGCCGTCGATCCACGAGGGCCGGCCTTCGACGTCTTGCAGCACCGTGTACATGTTCAGCAAGTCGTCCGAGGCACCGGTCAGGAGCATGCCGAGGAGGTGCCGCTCTTGATCGACTTGCCCGTAGGTGCGCCCGATATGGCTGAATACGTCAGAGAGTTGGTCGGGAATATCGTCTTCAGACAGCCCGCTCAAGCGAAGCTGTTTTTCGAGTAACCAATGCATGGAGGAGGCCGCGTGAGGAGGACGCGCGTGTGAATCAGTCGTCGAGCACGTAGAGCATCGAGAGATTCCTGCCGAGCTGGTCATAGTCGAGGCCGTAGCCCAGGACGAACTTGCTCGGGATCTCGAATCCGACGTAGTCGAGCGTGAGCTCGTGCTGCGTGGAATCGGGCTTGTGCAGGAAGGTGGCGACGCGGACGCTGGCCGGCTCGTACTCTTTGATGCGGTTGAGGATGTACTGCATCGTGAGGCCGGTGTCGACGATGTCGTCAACGACGATGACGTGCCGGTCCTTGAGCTTGGCGTCGACGCTCTTGAGTTCCTGGACCTTTCCGCTGGAGACTTTCTCGGCTCCATACGAGGAGAGCTTGAAAAAGTCGACTTCGCAGTCGATGCGGATCTCCCGCATCAGGTCGGCAATGAACATGAACGCGCCGTTGAGGAGGCCAATCAGGATCGGTTCTTTACCCTCGTACTCCTGGCTGATTTCCTCGCCCAGCTTCTGGATGCGCTCCTTGATCTGAGCTTCGGTGAGGAAGGGCCGGAACCGCTCGCCGCGACAGATTACATACGCTTCAGGGTTGTTTTCGTAGTTGAGGTCGGTGGTTTCTTGGCCCATGTTGCGTCTGTCTGGGAGGCATGATCGGAACGGGAGCCATGAAGATACGCCGTAGGGGCATCCGACTAGCTGTTAATCGTCGCGCAAGGCCACAATGGCGGAAAGTTGAACCGCTTCCGGGCATGCCGGCCGAAACCCTTCGCCCGTGTGGGTGGTCTCACGCGCCATGTCCTCTCTGCCCCGCCTGAACCCGTACCTCTGGAAATACCGCCGGCTGCTGATCCCCGGCCTGCTTTTCTCGGTCGTCTCGGCCGGCTTCACGCTCGCGGTACCGAGCATCGTTCGGCAAGCGGTTGACAGCATCCCGCGCATGGTGGCACTGCATGGCGTCTACGCCGGCACGCCCATCCAATCCGAACTCTACGGCCGGTTCTTCTGGAATCTCGCAGGCTACGCCGGCATCATCCTCAGCTTCAGCCTGCTCAGCGGACTGTTCATGTTCCTGATGCGGCAGACCATCGTCGTTGGCAGCCGGCACATCGAGTATGACCTGCGGAACCGGCTCTACCAGCACGTCCAGACGCTCTCGGCGAAGTTCTTCCAGGACTACTCCACCGGCGATGTCATCACCCGGTCGACGTCCGACATCGAGCAGGTGCGGCGCTACGCGGGGCCGGCGCTCATGTACGCTGCACGCAGCATCGTGGTGACGGTCTCCGCACTCGTCGTCATGTTTGTCATCTCCCCATCGCTGACGTGGGCGGCACTCATCCCGATGCCGATCCTGGGGATTGGCATCTACTTCATGTCTGGTATGATCCACCGGCGCAGCGAGGCCCTGCAATCGCAGTACTCGACGCTCACCACCCGCGTCCAGGAATCGCTCGCCGGCATCCGAGTCCTCAAAGCCTACACGCGCGAGCGCTACGAAGCGGAGCAATTCGACACGGAAAGCGCCACGTATCGGATGCGGGCGCTGGACTTGGCCAAGGTCGACGCCGCGTTTCGCCCGCTGTTCATCCTGACAATTGGCGCGAGCGTGCTCGTGGTGGTCCTCGTGGGCGGCCGGCAGGTCATGGAGGGCACGATCACGATTGGCAACATCGCCGAGTACATCATCTACGTCAACATCATGACGTGGCCCGTGGCGGCCATCGGCTTCGTGATCAATATGATCCAACGCGCCGACGCCTCGATGAAGCGCCTCGCCGAGGTGTTCGACACGGTGCCGGCCATCCAAGACAGCGACGAAACCGACGCCTCGATTGCCCAGATTGAGGGCACGATTGTGTTCGACAACGTCTCGTTCCGCTACGAGCCTGCTGGGCCAGACGTCATCGAGGGCCTCTCGTTCTCGATCGAAGCCGGCCAGACGCTCGGCATCGTGGGGCGCACCGGATCGGGCAAAACGACGCTGCTCGAACTCATCCCGAGGCTCCTGGATGCCACCGCCGGCACGGTGAAGGTCGACGGGCACGATGTGCGGACGATTCCGCTCGACGTGCTGCGGTCGAGCGTCGGCTACGTCCCCCAGGAAGCGTTCTTGTTCTCGGACACGATTGGCAACAACATCCGCTTCGGCGACCTGGACGCGACCGACGAGCACGTCCGCCAAGCGGCCCAGGAAGCTGAAATCCTCGACAACATCGAAGACTTCCCGAAAGGCTTCGAGACCCGCGTCGGCGAACGCGGCATCACGCTCTCCGGCGGCCAGAAACAACGCACCTCGATTGCCCGCGCGCTGATCCGCCGGCCCGAGATCCTGCTGTTCGACGACTCGCTGAGCGCCGTCGACACCAACACCGAGGCGGCCATCCTGAACAACCTTCGCCGGCAATTCGGCAAGCGGACCGTCGTCATCGTCAGCCACCGCATCTCCGCCGTCCAAGACGCCGATCTGATCCTGGTCCTCGACGAAGGCCGTGTCCTGGAGCGCGGCAACCACGCCTCCCTCCTCACCACCGACGGCCTCTACGCCGACCTCTACCGCAAGCAACTCCTCCAAGAAGAAATCGACCTGCTGGAGGAATGAGCTTCGCTCAGGTGGAGAGGGTGAGAGGTGCCAGGTCGAGAGGTGGGGGACAAGATGAAGCGTCTGGATGACCGTTAGAGAATAGGCACAATGCTGCGCAAAGCTAGCCCCTTTCAGTTCGTTCCCCACCCCTCCACGTCGAGAGGGTGAGAGGTGCCAGGTCGACACGTGGGGGACAATGGGGAATGTCTAGCTGGCCGGCAGAGAATAGGCACAATGCTGCGCAAAGCTAGCCCCTTTCAGCTCGTTCCCCACCTCTCAACCTCTCCCCCTGGCCACACATCCACATGAGCGCAGCGAAACCTCCCTGGCCACACATCCACATGAGCGAAGCGAAATCTCCCCACCTCTCAACCGTTCCCCCTGTCCACGTCTCCACGCGAGCGGAGCGAAGCTAAGAAGCTGGCACGATCATCTCGCGTAGGGTCATCCAACCAGTTGGGCTTCTCGAATCGCGGACGTAGACGATCATCGTTCGGCCTGAAAACACGAAGGGGCCGACCTCGTCGTTCGTTGGCGTGCCCGTGATGGAGAACGGTGCGATCATCACCGCGGTCTGGCCGAAAATCTCCAGGCTGTCCATGTCCTCCGGGCTCCCCTCGAACGTCAGGGTGTAATTCTGGAACGTCGCCGAGAGGGCCGCTTCCATGTCTGCGTGGCCTTTCTGGTAATCGTCCCAGGCGAATACTTTTTCGACCTTGGGATGGTGGTACTGGAGGATTTTGGCAATGTCCTGACTCGCAAATCCCTCCCGAACTTGCTG
>JBCDHV010000392.1:0-4350 GCA_038749615.1 Bacteroidota bacterium | reverse complement strand
GCGTCCATGGCACGCCGGCTCTTTGGCATTGGGTACTGGCACCCAGTCATCCGCGACATCGACGACACCTTCCAGGAAGCGATGGGCCTCTGGCCAGAAGCCAAGGACTTAGCTGTGAACTAGGCATTAGCATAGATTTCGCGCGGTTACGACTGCGAGATGACCCAGATTGGCACCGAGGCATTGGGAGAGCAACTTTCCCAAGGCCTCGGTGTCTTCGCGTAAGGCCACCACGTTAAGTCGTGGGGCAGACCGGCGAAACAGGCAGACCCACAGGCCTGATTCACCGTCAGGCCATCCACCAATCCCGGTTGACAATGGGCGGCCTATTGAATATTATTTTTAAGTCTGGCACTAAGCACCTCCTTTCAACTAGCTTAGCCTCAGACGGACACATCGCCCGTATTCAACTCCGGGTTGAGCCGGCGCCCCGGTCCACCACCGCCGCTAGGTTCGAGCTTTACCCCCTTTAATCCCACAACAACCCCTCTGTGGAGGACTTGTACCATGAATCTCCTCAACGTACTGATGTACCTGCCCCAAGAAGCTGCCGGCGGCGGCTTCGATATCAACCTCCTGGTGAACTACTTCAACCAGGGGAACGAGGGGGGTAACTTCATGTGGTACGTGTTGATCTGTCTCGTGATTGGCCTTGCCATCGCCATCGAGCGGATCATCACCCTCAACCTCGCCGACATCAACACGCGGAAGTTCATCGTCAAGGTGAAGCGTGCGCTCGACGAAGGTGGCATCTCTGCTGCTGAAGAAGTGTGTGCGTCCACTCGCGGCCCGGTGGCTTCGGTCTTCCAAGCCGGCCTGCTCCGCGCCGACGAAGGCATCGAAGCCGTCGAGAAAGCGATTGTCGCTTACGGCTCCATCGAAATGAGCTTCCTAGAGCGCGGCCTCGTCTGGCTCTCCCTCTTCATCTCCCTCGCCCCGATGTTCGGGTTCATGGGGACGGTGGTCGGGATGGTGCTCGCGTTCGACGCCATCGAGTCGGCCGGTGATATCTCCCCGAGCCTCGTGGCCGGCGGTATCAAAGTGGCCCTGCTCACGACCGTCTTTGGTCTGATCGTCGCTGTGATCCTGCAGGTCTTCTACAACTACTGTGTGTCCAAAATCGACCGTCTCGTGGCCGAGATGGAAGAGGCATCGCTTGAGCTGATCGACTCGCTCGTCCTGATCAACCAGGGCAAGCCGGTTGCAGCCACTGCTGAGCCAGAAGCCAGCAACGACTGAACTGGACCTACGTCCGTTGACGGAGATTAGGAGGCCGCGCCATCGCTGGAGGTGATCCAGCTGGCCGGCTGCGGCCTCCTTCCTTGCTCACCGCCTTACCATCCAGTCCATGTCATTTGATTATATCGCCATTCTCGTAGTCGTGTGCCTCATTGGCCTCGGCTTCCTGATCCTGACGGTGTTTGGTCTCCGGAATCTCTTCCAGGGCAAGCACAACGCCTTTTCCATCGGGGCCCTCGTGCTTCCGCTCGTGGTGTTCGGGATCTGTTACGCTATCTCGGGCGGCGACCTCGGCCGAGCCGGCATTCTTACGATCGTCACCATGCTCGGCCTCGCCATTGTTGGCCTCCTCGTTTCGGGCGTGCGCGGTCTGACCGGGTAAGTCATTCACCGCCCGGCCTCACCCACTAACTGGAAAGCCTCATGGCAATGCTGAAGAAACGGCAGCGTGAGGGAGCAGAGATCCCGACGTCGTCCATGGCCGACATCGCGTTCCTCTTGCTCATCTTCTTCCTGGTGACGACGACGATTGACGTCGACACCGGGGTGCTGATGCAGCTCCCGCCGCCGCTCGACGAAGAACAAGAGCCTCCGCCCATCAAAGAGCGGAATATCTTGGCCGTACTGGTCAACGAACAGGGCCAAGTGCTCATCGAGAACGAGCCCAGCTCTGTCGCCCGTGTCCGCGCCGAAGTCAAACGGCACGTGCTCAACGATGGAGCCGACCCTCGCTACTCCGAGGAGCCGCTCAAAGCCATCGTTTCGATCAAGACGGCCCGTCAGACACCGTACGACGTGTACATCGACGTGCTCGACGAAGCTCGGATCGCCTACCGCGAAATCTGGGATGCTGAAGCCCGCCGGCTTGGCGCTCGCGACTACGAGCAGTACAAGGCTCGTGTCGATGCCGCCGGCGACGCAGCAATCGACCAAGTGAAGGAGCGGTTCAAGGAGAAGATATCTCTTGCCGAGCCCGATCCAGGGGCTTAAGAGGCTGTTTTGGATGGTTGATTTTGGGCTGCGCTCGGCTCGTTGGGGCGTCTGTGCCCCTGCGTTCTCGGTCCGTACCCCGGTACGCACCTCCAACGTCATGAGCACATCCACTTCCAACGAGCGCTCGCTCCAAACTGAACATCAAAACAGCCTCTAAACGGCGAATCACTGGGTCCGCCTCGTGCTCCCAGTGAGACTCCTCCTCTCTACCGCCGTCCAAATTCCTCCATAGAACATGTCTGTACACTTCAAGAAAAAGACGAAGGCCAAGCAGGAGATTCCCACAGCGTCGCTGCCGGACATCATCTTCATGCTCTTGATCTTCTTCATGGTTACGACCGTGCTCCGCGAGACGACCGTGCTCGTCACGACGACGCTCCCGCAGGCCGAGGCCGTTGAGAAGATCGACCAGAAGCGTCTGGTCTCGTACATCTACGCCGGCGAAATCAAGCAGGGCGAGAACCGAGGCCAAACGGGCATCCAGATCGATGACGCGCTCGTCGAGGTTCCGGATATCCGCAACATCATGTACCGCAAGTTGGTCGAGCAACCTCGGATCATCGTATCCATGCGGGTGGACGAAGAGTCCGAGATGGGTGTTGTCACTGACATCCAGCAGGAACTCCGGCAAGCCGGCACGTACCGGATCAACTACTCCAGCCGGCGCGAACTTGCCCGCTGAGTAGCACGGCCTTTACGTATACTCGAACCGGCGCTGGCACCTGCTAGCGCCGGTTTTTGCTTGTGCCGGCGCGTTCCTATGCCGAGTTCTATTTCATACTTAGCGACGTATCTAATCCTCGATTCATCATGAGCTATACCATCAGCCTGCTTCCTGGAGACGGCATCGGGCCAGAAGTCGTAGGGGCCACCCTGCTAGCACTGGAAGCGACTGGCGTACCCATCACCTGGGAGCGCCACGAGGCCGGCACCACGGCCCTGGAGAAGTTCGGCGAGACCTTGCCGCAAACTGTGGTCGATAGCATTGCCCGGAACGGTGTCGCTCTCAAAGGGCCCATCACAACGCCCGTGGGCAAAGGCTTTCGGAGCGTAAATGTCGAGCTTAGGCAACGGCTCGATTTGTACGCGAACGTCCGGCCGTGCAAGACGCTGCCGGGCGTGGAAACGCCATTCCAGAACGTCGACCTCATCACGTTCCGTGAGAATACCGAAGGGCTGTATTCCGGCATCGAGACCTACGACGCCCGGCTCGGCATTGCTGACGCCACGGCCAGGGTCACGCGCGCCGGCTCCGAGCGCATCATCCGGTTCGCGTTCGAATACGCCCAGCGGGTAGGCCGCGATAAGCTCACGCTGGTTCACAAGGCGAACATCCTCAAGAAATCGTCCGGGATGTTTCTCGAAATTGGACGAGACGTAGCTCCGGAGTATGACGACATCATGTTCAACGACCGGATCATCGATGCGATGTGCATGCAGATGGTCCGCCGGCCGGAGCAGTTCGATTGCATCGTGACCACCAACCTGTTCGGTGACATCCTGAGTGACCTCGCTGCTGGGCTCGTTGGTGGGCTGGGCGTCGTGGCCGGTGCGAACATCGGGGATGCGTGTGCCGTGTTCGAGGCCGTTCACGGAAGCGCCCCAGACATCGCCGGGCAGAACAAGGCGAACCCGACGGCATTGATGCTGACGGCCGAGATGATGCTGCGCCACCTCGGCGAGAAGGCGGCGGCCGATGCGCTGCACGCCGGCGTCCTTGACACCTACAATGAGGGCACGCATCTCACAGGAGATCTCGGCGGCACAGCAACCACGACGGAGTTCGCCACACGGGTAGCCGAGCACGTCTCGGGCCGGGTGTAAGTGCTCCTCTGACACGTACGACACGCATCAACGTACCATGATTCAACGCATCCAAACGGTGTACCTCGTGCTGGCCAGTGTTCTGCTGGCTGCCTTCTTCATTATCGGCGATCCCGTCGTTGTTGCGTACGAGGCAGGGTGGTTTGGCCCGGCGCTGTATGCCACGGCCGGTATCGCAAGTCTCATTGCGATCATCGCAATCTTCCTGTACAACAACCGTAAGAACCAGCGGACGGCGATCCTGGCTGCGCAAGGGGTTTCGCTCGTGCTCCTGCTGGCGCTAACCGGCGGGTT
>JBCDHV010000391.1:0-4371 GCA_038749615.1 Bacteroidota bacterium | reverse complement strand
GCACCGCCGATCTCGCCCTCATGGGCGGCCCGATTCCCGGCTGGCTCTTCCGGCGGATGAAAACGCTCAGCCGTGCCATCGTCGAGGCGATCCTGATCGAACAGGGGCGTGAGGGATTCCTGCGCCGGCTCTCGGATCCGTTCTGGTTTCAGAGCTTCGGGGCGGTCATCGGGATGGACTGGAATTCTTCCGGCGTGACGACGGCCGTGATGCGTGCGCTGAAATCGTCGTTGAATCCACACGCCAAGGAGCTGGGGCTGTACGTCTGTGGGGGCAAAGGCAAAGAGTCGCTCAAGACCCCGAGCGAGCTGCTCCGGGTAGGGGAGCGGACGGGGGTCGACGGGGACTTGCTGGCCCGGTCGAGTAAGCTCAGTGCGAAAGTGGACAACACCGCGGTACAGGATGGCCACCAGTTATACTTGCACAACTTCGTCGTGAGCGAAGACGGCGACTGGTGCGTCATCCAGCAAGGCATGGACCCGGCAAACCGGAGTGCTCGCCGGTACCACTGGCACTCCGAGGGACTTGATTCCTACGTCAAGTCGCCGCACGCAGCCATTTGTGGCGACCATCAAGGCGAGATCCTGAACCTAGTCGACCACCGCGCCGAGCCGGCTCACGGCCACATCCTCGACTTGTCCCGCGAGCGTGTCACCACGACCCTCCGGGAGATCGTCCACATGAATCTGCCCAAACACTATGGGGTCAAGGCCGGCGACGTCGATCTCAAACGCCTCGGCACCGTGCTGGCGCTTTCGCAAGAACAAGGCGTCGAGCAGTTCGAGGAGTTGCTGCTGCTCAAAGGTCTCGGCCCGAAGACGCTACGTTCCCTCGCCCTCGTCAGCGAAGTCATCCACGGCGATCCGGTTCGGTTCAGCGATCCGGCGCGCTTCTCCTTCGCCCACGGCGGCAAGGGCGCCAAGCCTTTCCCCATCTTGCAGACGGTCTACGATGAAACCATCGCGACGCTCCGCGATGCCGTAGACCAAGCCAAGATCGGCGAATCCGACAAACAGAAAGCGCTGGCTGCCCTCACCCGCCGCGCCCAGAAGGCCGAGGAGACCTTCACCCCCTCCGATTACTTCGACGAATTGGTCGATCAAGAAAACGCCGACGCCTGGAAGCACGGCGGCCGGACTCTCGACGGGCCGGTCCAACCGCCAAGTGGACAGCTAGAGCTGTTCTAAACCCCCCAAGATGCCATCTTCAGGAGATGGCATCTTGACCCCTTTGACGACTCAAAACGGGCACTGACAAGGGGTTTTGAGGCTAGAAAACGCGCTATCGGCCCAAAATGGCACGTTTGGGCAAGACGATGGCACACGGAGACGGACGCGGTCACGGTACCCTGATGCCGACACCGAAAGGGACTCGGCTCAGAGCCCCGGACTCTTCACCTCAATCCGTCAGGACCTATGCGTACCGTCTCAACCTTCACCGCCCGCGTTGCTTTTCTGTTCATCGCCACCGGCCTGCTCTTCGTACTCGCCACCCCGCTCTCCGCCCAACACGTACGCCTCCAGACGGTCTCGGCCGACATCGCCACCGTGTACACCGCCGACGCCGAAGAGGCTGCTTCAGCCTTGCCGCTCCGGAACGCCATGCCGGCTCTCCGCAGCGGACAGCTCGAACTTCGCTATCCCATCCGCGCCCAACAATTCCGCGTCAGCGGGCGCGTCATAACCGAGTTCATCGTGAACGAAAAGGGCCGAGTGATCGACATCACGTTCCTCAAGAAGGTCGGTTACGACTGTGAGCGGGAAGTCCGGCGTGCCCTGCGCAACGCTCGCTTCCAGCCCGCCCTCGACGCCGGCGGTCAGCCTGAGCCGGCCCGTTACATCACCGCCTTCGAATTCCGCTTGGACGGATAACCGGCAGGGCGGCTAAATGCTCTGACAAGTTGCTATTGATGGGCCCGTCGGCCCGAGGCACGCCCCGTCGGCGTTGGCCTCGACGGTTACCCATCTCTTTCAACTTGTCAGAGCACTACGTGTGCGTCACTCAGCCGCCCTGTTCTGGTTTGACTCGCCCGTCAAGGCCTCGCGGCTTGGTAAATCAAGGAATCATTACCAATGCGCAACGCCCCCAGATTCCGGGCGCAACGTCTTAGCTTGAACCGGACTTCTCGCACCGCCACCTCGAGCGAGCATGACGTTTCTACCTCTCCCTACGGTTCGCTGGGTTCAGAAGATCACTCGGACGCTCTTCTTACTTTTGGCTCTTCTCCCGTCTGCGCCATGCCACGCGCAGACGGAACTGGGCCAACCGCTCATCACAACCTGGACGCCAGACGATTACCAGACGAACTCGTTCATCTGGTCCGTGACGCAGGACGACCGGGGCGTGATGTACTTCGGTACCGACGAAGGCGTACTGGAATTCGACGGGCACACGTGGCAGACCCTGCCATTGCCGAACAACAGCCGCGCAGCCTCAGTTGGGCGTGGGCCAGACGGCCGGATCTACGTCGGCGGCGTGGGCGACATCGGGTATCTGGCGCCCGACAGTCTTGGGCAGATGACAGTGGTTTCGCTCCTGGATGAAGCCCCGCCTGAAGCGCGCACGTTTTCCGATGTCTGGATCCTCCGCGCAACCTCGACGGCGGTGTACTTCGGCACCAACTTCATCTTCGAGTGGACGCCCGACTTGGAGACCGCCTCGGCACCACATGCCACCGGAACCATGCGGACGTGGCCGGCTGCCAACAGCTACCACGGCGGGTACGTCGCCAACGACCGGTTCTACATCCGGAAATGGGACGAAGGGCTGTTGCGGATTGCAGGTGATAGCCTCGTCCTGGCTCCGTCTGGCGAGCAGTTTGCCGGCGAGCGCATCTACACGATGCTACCGTTCGATAAGGGCCGGACGCTGGTGGGCACACGCACCCAGGGCCTCTTCCTCTACGATGGCAGCACGTTCGAGCCTTTCAAAACCGAGGCTGACGCCCAACTTCTCGGCCGGCAGTTGTACATGCCTGGCACGGTGATCCCAGGCGGATTTCTGCTCAACACCTTGAACGGTGCCCTCATCGTTGGCCGGGACGGCCGGCTCGTGCGGGTGCTCGATGAAACGAACGGCCTCACAGGCCGGGCCGTGATTTCGGTGTTTGCCGACGAGGCTCGCCCAGACGTGCAATGGCTGGCGCTCGATCAAGGCATCGCACGCGTCGAGGCTACGGGCCCTTTCAGCATGTTCGACGCTGCTCATGGCCTGCAGGGTGCCGTAGACGATGTCGTTCGTCACGCCGGCCAGCTGTATGCCGCAACGTCGTCGAGCATGCTGGTGCTCGCCGATGGTGGGTTTCAAGCGGTGGATCTGCCGGCCCCTGAAATCCATCAGCTCCTCAGTACAGAGACCGCGTTACTGGTGGCTACGGATGAAGGCGTCTTCGGCGTCGAGAACAACCGCTCCGAGCCGGTCCGTGCGTCCGTGAACAAGGATTTCGAAGCCTTCGCGCTCCACCAATTTCGGGGCTACCCTGCGCACGTGGGGGTCGGGCATCGGTACGGAATCACCGTGCTGGAGCGTACCGAGACGGGCTGGAGGGACCTCGGGCGGGTCCCGGATCTCACGGCGGACGTGACCTCGCTGGCCGAAACCGCCGACGGCACCCTGTGGGCCGGCACGCTAGCCACTGGCGTGGTGCGCCTCCGGCAGACGAGCGCTACACTGGAACCCACCGACCTGGTGTCCGAAGTGTTCGGGCTGGAGCAGGGTCTTCCTGAGGGCGGAGCGCGCGTCGAGGTCATCGGCGATGTGGTTCATGCGGTCACGGCGGAGGGCATCTACCACTTTGATTCCGAGGCGAACCAGTTCGAGCGAACGCTGCAGTTCGAGGAGGCGGTTGCGGCTGGGCGGGCCAGCGTGGCTGCGGACGAGGCCGGCCGGATTTGGAGTTTCGGACGCGGTCTGGCCTTGCAGGGAGCGGACGCCCCCGAAACCCCCAATCCGTTCGGCCGCTTTTCAGACCTCCTCGTCAACACTGTCTTTGCCGACGAAGACGGGACGACGTGGTTTGGGACGGGCGCGGGCCTGCTCCGCTACGATCCGTCAGCCCAGCAATCCTACGAGGCCGAGTTCTCGGCGCTAATCCGCCTTGTGGAAATCGGCGAAGACTCGCTCGTCTATGCCGGCGCTGGAGCCGTTGCACCGCCGACGCTCGAATACCGCGACAACAGCTTCCACATTCGGTATGCGGCATCGAGTTACGAGGCTCCAGAGCAACTTCGGTATCAGTATCAGCTTGAGGGATTCGATGATGGATGGTCGGGCTGGACGCCGGCTACGCTCAAGGAGTACACGAACGTGCCGGAGGGCGACTACGTTTTTCGGGTCCGCGCGCGGAACGCCTACGGTAAGCTCAGTACCGAG
>JBCDHV010000390.1:0-4375 GCA_038749615.1 Bacteroidota bacterium | reverse complement strand
GCGGTCGTGCGCCGGCCCAGTGGCTTCTCGGCGATCATCGCGAACGAAGAATCGGCCGCGCCAAAATTGCCGGCTCGGTAGGCCGCAAGGCCGGCTTCGAACGCCGCTTCGACTTCGGGATCCGGCGGATACGGATCGACAAACGTCGTGTCGACCTGCGCTAGGGCAACTGCGCTCCAGCCAAGCAAAACGGCAAGTAGGACGCCCCTACCCACCAACCCACCGGCCCGCCGGCACACCCCACTACTCCCATTCAATGGTACCTGGCGGCTTCGAACTGATATCGTATACCACACGGTTGATTCCTCGTACTTCATTGATAATGCGGTTCGAGACGCGGCCGAGAAACTCGTAGGGCAGATGCGCCCAGTCGGCCGTCATGCCATCGACGCTCGTCACCGCGCGGAGGGCAGTGACGTTTTCGTAGGTCCGGCCGTCGCCCATGACACCGACCGCCTTGACGGGCAGCAGCACGGCAAACGCTTGCCAGACCTCATCGTAGTGGCCGGTCGTCCGCAGTTCTTCGATAAAAATGGTGTCGACTTTCCGGAGCAGATCGAGCTTTTCGCGGGTGATGTCACCGAGGACACGAATCGCAAGGCCCGGCCCGGGAAATGGGTGCCGGCCGATGATCGACTGCGGCACGCTGAGCACGCGCCCGACTTCTCGCACTTCGTCTTTAAACAACTCGCGGAACGGCTCGACCAGTTCCAGCTTCATGTCTTCCGGCAGCCCGCCCACGTTATGGTGGGATTTGATCGTGACGGACGGCCCTTTGAACGAAACGCTCTCGATCACATCGGGATAGAGCGTCCCTTGCCCAAGAAACGGCACCGGGCGGCCAATGTCTGCCTCGATTTCGTCTGTGGCTTCATCGAACACCTCGATGAACACCCGGCCGATGATCTTGCGCTTCTGCTCGGGATCAGTCACGCCGGCGAGTTCGTCCAGAAACCGGTCTGAAGCGTCGATCGCCTTGAGGCGGATGTGGAAATGATCACGGAAGGTGGTCTGCACCTGCTCCCACTCTCCTTCCCGGAGCAGCCCGTTGTTGATGAAGATGCACGTCAACTGATCGCCGATGGCCTGATGCAGCAACACGGCCGCTACGGACGAATCGACGCCGCCGGAAAGGCCGAGGATCACCGGCTCGTCGCCGATTTGCTCGCGGAGTTGGCGTTTTTTCTCCTCGACGAAGCTCGCCGGCGACCAGGTGCCGGCACAGCCGCAGATCCGGTAGACGAAGTTCTCGATGATCTGCCGGCCGTGCGCCGTGTGGACCACCTCGGGATGAAACTGCACGCCGTAGAGCGGTGCGCCATCGGCCTTCACCGCCGCGACGGGCGCGTTGGCCGTGTGCGCGATGATGCGGAAGCCCTCGGGGAGCGCCGTGATGTGATCGCCGTGGCTCATCCACACGTACGAGCCTTCCGGGACGGCGTCGAACAAATCGGCCGTCTCGTCGATGTTCACGTGGGCCCGCCCGAACTCACGCCGCGCCGAGGCCTCGACCGTCCCGCCGAGCAGTTTCGCCATCGCTTGCAAGCCGTAGCAGATGCCGAGGATCGGCACCTGGGAGCCATCGGCGCGGATTAGGTCCAGCAAGCCGGCGTCCATCTGCGGGGCATCGTCGTCGTAGACCGAGTTCGGGCCGCCAGAGAGGATCAATCCCGTCGGCTCAAACGCCGCGACTTCAGCCGCCGGCAGCGTGCACGGATGAATCTCCGAATACACCCCCGCCTCCCGCACGCGCCGCGCAATCAGCTGCGTGTACTGGGAGCCGTAATCGAGAATGATGATGCGTTCCACAGGGATGACGTGGTGGGTGCGTTCGCTTCGCTTACGTGGCGAGTGAGCGGGTAGCAGGTTGCGGGTAGCATTGGAGAGCTGGTCTAGCTAAACACTAAACACTCATCATTCGACATGCGCTTCGTAGTCGGCGGCGGTCATCAAGTCATCGACAGACGACGCATCCTCGGGTGTGATCTTGATCATCCAGCCGGCTTCGTAGGGGGCTTCGTTGACGCTTTCGGGCTCGGCTTCGAGGTCTTCGTTGATCGCGGCGATGGTGCCGGCGACGGGCATGTACAGCTCGGAAACCGTTTTCACGGCCTCGACCGTGCCGAACACGTCGCCTTCGCCTAGCTCGGTTCCATCGGGCTCGAGTTCCACGAAGACGATGTCGCCTAGCTCACGCTGCGCAAAATCCGTGATGCCGATCGTCAGCGTACCGTCGGCTTCGACGCGTACCCATTCGTGTTCTTTGGTGTATTTGAGATTCGACGGGGTGTTCATGTAGTGTGGGTTTTTTAGGAGCTAAGAGGCTCTTAGGGGCTGTGGTGGGGAGGACCGTGAGCTGAGGACGCCAGTCGATGACCTGTGTCCCCTTGGCCCCTCTGCTCCTCCGAGCCTATTTCTCCAGTTTAAACGTCTCCAGGAACCTCGTATCGAACTCGCCGGCGATGAACCGGTCGTTGACGAGGAGTTGTTGGTGGAACGGGATGGTGGTTTTGATGCCCTCGACGATGAACTCGTCCAGCGCACGGCGCATCTTGGCGATAGCGAGGTTGCGGTTAGCCGCGCGGACGATCACCTTGGCGATCATGCTGTCGTAAAACGGCGGGATTGTGTAGCCGGCACTCGCGTGCGTGTCGACGCGGACGCCGCGGCCTTTGGGGGTGTGGAAGGCCGTGATCGTACCCGGTGAGGGCCGGAAATCGTGGAACGGGTCCTCGGCGTTGACCCGGCATTCGATGGAATGGCCGGCAAGCGTCACTTCGCTCGGCACGAGCCCTTCCCCCATCGCGACGCGGAGCTGCATTTCGATCAGGTCCACATCGGTTACTTCTTCCGTCACCGGGTGCTCCACCTGAATCCGCGTGTTCATTTCCATGAAGTAGAACTCGCCCTCGGCGTCGAGCAGGAACTCGACCGTGCCGGCTCCGGCGTAGTTCACCGCATCCGCCGCCCGCATCGCGGCCTCGCCCATTTTCTCCCGGAGCGCCCCGTCTACCACCGGCGAGGGCGCTTCTTCGAGGAGCTTCTGGTGCCGGCGCTGGATTGAGCACTCGCGCTCGCCAAGGTGCATCACGTTGCCGTTGCCGTCGCCCATGATCTGGATCTCAACGTGACGCGGGCCGCGAACGAATTTCTCGATGTAGACATCGCCATTGTTGAACGAGGCCTCCGCTTCCTGGCGCGCCATGCGGTAGAGCCGGCTCATCTCGGAAGCTTCCGGTACCACCCGCATCCCGCGCCCGCCTCCGCCGGCACTCGCCTTCACGATAACCGGGTACCCGATCTCCTCGGCGATGCGAAGCGCATCCTGCTCGGTCTTGACCACGCCCGTCGATCCAGGAACCGTCGGCACGCCGGCATCGCGCATGGTTTGCTTCGCCAGGCTCTTGTCGCCCATCCGCTTGATGGTGTCCGGCGACGGCCCGATGAAGGTGATCCCATGATCGGCACAGACGGCGCTGAATTCCGCGTTCTCGGCGAGGAAGCCGTAGCCGGGATGAATCGCATCCGCCCCGGTGACTTCTGCGGCAGCGATGATCCGGTCGATGCGCAAGTAGCTCTCGCGCGACGGCGGCGGCCCGATGCAGACCGCCTCGTCGGCAAACCGGACCGGGAGCGAGTTACGGTCGGCCGTCGAGTACACAGCCACCGTCTTGAGGCCCATTTCGTGGCACGTCCGAATGACACGAAGGGCAATTTCGCCCCGGTTAGCGATCAGGACTTTTTTCATGGGGGGTACGGCCTGCGAGACTGGAGAGGAGGTGCTGGGGGGTGTTTGGTGTTTAGTTTTTAGTGTTTAGAAGGATGCTGCTGCTAACGTTTCTGCTGGATCTAAACACTAAACACTCGCCCGAAAGGGCGCAAAACACCCGCCCGTCAGGGCGTAATCACAAACAACGGCTGATCGTACTCGACGGGCTCAGCGTTTTGGACGAGGATCTCCGTCACGGTGCCGGCTACTTCGCACTCGATCTCGTTCATCAGCTTCATGGCTTCGATGATGCACAGCACGTCGCCGACCTTGACCTGCGTCCCGACCTCCACGAAGGCGGGGTCGTCCGGAGAGGGCGCGGAATAGAACGTCCCGACGATTGGGGCCTTGACCGTCTCGCCTTTTGCGGCAGCGGGTGCCGGCGCAGGCGTCGCGGCGGCCGGCTGCGGAGCCACGGGTTGAGGCGCGGCCTGCGCAACGGGTGGCGGCGCAACGGGCGGCGGTACCACTTGCTGCGGCACGACGGGCATCGGAGCCGGCGGGTAGCCCGTCGGGAACGGGAAGGGATACGCCGGCGGGGGCGTCGACTGGACGTTCACCGTGGCGCCGGACTTGCGGACCGTCAGTTTAAAGCCGTCTTGCTCG
>JBCDHV010000389.1:0-4389 GCA_038749615.1 Bacteroidota bacterium | reverse complement strand
TTTCGCAACAGGTACGCAGGACACGGCACTTCACCCTGAGCGCCACGGCGTTCTTCACGAATGTGATCTGTTAAACCTTGCGCGAAAGGGTCTTCACCCTGAGGGCCAGAGAGTAGAACCGCGTCTGCGGACGCCGATTTCCGTCCCTAACGGGTCGTCACCCCGAGCGCCAATAAGACGCCTTGCGAAGCAGCCTCAA
This sequence comes from Bacteroidota bacterium, assembly GCA_038749615.1. Classification (GTDB taxonomy): domain Bacteria; phylum Bacteroidota; class Rhodothermia; order Rhodothermales; family DATKEJ01; genus JBCDHV01. The sequence continues at coordinate 4,190 of JBCDHV010000389.1, read as the reverse complement.
CGGCTCTCGCGAGTGGGCTAACAAAGACATGGGTCAGCCAACGACCAATTAGACTGATCCCACTCCTTTCGGCGGATCCTCCGGGTCTGGAACGTCCTGGAGCGGGCGGAGGAGCGGGAAGAGAATGACGTCGCGGATGGATTCCTGGCCGGTCATGAGCATCGTGAGCCGGTCGATGCCGATGCCAATGCCGGCCGTCGGGGGCATGCCGTATTCGATGGCGCGGAGGAAATCCTTGTCGACGGCCATCGCCTCATCGTCGCCGCCGGCACGAAGCCGGGCTTGGTCCTCGAAACGCTGGCGCTGGTCCACCGGGTCGTTCAACTCGCTGAAGGAATTGCAGAGCTCTTTCCCGTTGCAGATCGCCTCGAAACGCTCGACCAACTCAGGATCCTCGCGGTGGCGCTTGGCGAGTGGGGAGAGTGAGACCGGGTAGTCCGTGATGAACGTCGGCTGGATCAGCTTGGGCTCGACGAACGCGCCGAAGATCTCGTCGATGATCTTGCCGGCTCCGAAACTCTCGTCGATTTCCACGCCTAACTCGCCGGCGATGGCGGCCAGCTCGTCGCGGTCTTTCTTGTAGAGATTATGGCCCGTGTGCTCTTCGATGGCGTCGAACATCGTGATGCGTTTCCACGGGCGCTTGAAGCTGATCGTCGTGTCGCCGACGGTGACTTCCGGGCTGCCGTGCAGGGTAGTCGCCACGTGTTCGATCAGCTCTTCGGCGAAGTCCATCATCCACCGGTAGTCCTTGTAGGCTACGTAGAACTCCAGCATCGTGAACTCCGGATTGTGAAACCGGCTGATGCCCTCGTTGCGGAAATCCTTCGCGATCTCGTACACCCGTTCGAAGCCACCTACGATCAGGCGCTTCAGGTAGAGCTCGTCCGCGATCCGAAGAAAAAGCGGGATGTCGAGCGCGTTGTGGTGCGTCGTGAACGGCCGGGCGGAGGCCCCGCCGTAGATCGGCTGCAAGACGGGCGTCTCGACTTCGACGAACCCGCGCTCGTCCAGGAACGACCGCATCGACGTGATCATCTGGCTCCGCTGGCGGAAGACCGTGCGGACGTCTGGGTTGACGATGAGATCGACGTAGCGCTGCCGGTAGCGGAATTCGACATCGGTGACTTCGTCGTACGTCTCGCCGTCCTTCTCCTTGACGACTGGGATCGGCCGCAACCCTTTGGCCAGCAACACGAAGCGCTCGACGTGGACCGTCAGCTCACCCATCTTCGTCCGAAAAACAAAGCCTTCGATCCCGACGATGTCTCCGATGGAAATGAGCTTCTTGAAGACGGTGTTGTAGAACCCTTCCGGCAGGTCGTCTCGGCGGATGTAGCCCTGGAGTGTGCCCGTTTCGTCCTGAAACTCGAAGAACGAGGCCTTGCCCATGATCCGCATGTTCATGAGCCGGCCGGCCATCGTCACCTGCAGCTTCTCCGTGCCCTCTTCGTTCGGGTTGTGCCGGGCGTCGTCGTACTGTGCCGTCACGTCCGTCACGTGATGTGTCAGCGCCCACGATGCCGCGGGGTACGGATCGATGCCGTATTCCTCAATCAGCCGGCGCTCTTCATGCCGGCGCTCGATGAGTTCGTTGGACATTGTCGGTTGGGTGGTTGGGCAGTTGGGTGGTTGGGCCGGCCAAAAGCCATCAACCACAGCGAGCAGCGCGAGCGTACCGTCGGCACGAAGCCGGCTCAGCCGGCGTAGTTGGGCAGCGCGCGGACTTGCATGGTCATTTTCTCCACGGGCTGGTCTCCGATGGCGCGGGAGACGGGTTGGCCGGAGGTGCGCATCGTCTGGGTCGTAGCGATCTTGTCGAGCGTGTCGAAGCCTTCCACCACCTCGCCGAAGACGGTGTACTGGCGGTCGAGGCTGAAGGCCCCACCGTTTTCGAGGTACGATTGCCGGACTTCGGGGCTGAAGGCGAATTCAGGATCGGGGATGGCTTGCTTGAGCTGTGTTTCTACCATGTCGAGCGTGCGCTCGTCGATGTCGTTCGTGCCGTGGACGATGTAGAACTGGCTGCCGCTCGAGGCCCGCTGTGGATTGATCTGGTCGCCGGTGCGGGCCGTGGCGAGGGCACCGCGCTTGTGGTAGAACTGCGGCAGGATCTCCGCCGGCAGTGTATACCCAGGGCCGCCCTGTCCGTCGTTGTAGAGATCGTTGTCCTTCGAGTTCGGGTCGCCCCCCTGGATCATGAAGCCAGGGATGATCCGGTGGAAGGTGGTGCCGTCGTAGAAGTTACGGTCCACGAGGGCCTTGAAGTTGTCGCGGTGGCGCGGCGTCTCATCGTAGAGGCGCACCACCATGCGGCCAAGCGGGGTCGTGATCTCGTAGAAATTCGTTGCAGGAAGGGAGTCGGGAGTAGCCACAGATTCAGGGTCGGGTGAGGGGACGGATTCGTCCACGGCATCGGGTGAGGAAACGGGTTCGTCTGTCGCGGCGGGAGGCGAAGCGGGGGCCTCTTCGGGAGCCGGCGCATCGGCCGGCCGGCCGCACGCGGCGAGGAAGAGGGCCAGTACAAGCGCCAGGCTTTTCAGCCCCCAATCGGAATGCATCATGATGGATCGTCGTAGTCAATAAGAGGCCGGCCGCTACGAGCCGAGGTGGGGTTGGTTCCGGGCGTGGCGTGGATGGGTGGAGGTGTGGTCTCGTGGATATGTAGAGGCGTGCTCTGCTTGTCTCGTCCACTCTTCCGCTTGACCACTCATCCACTCTTTCCACGCTCGACCATCGATTCGACAATCCCGAGTAGCGCATCCGCATCGTGAAGGTCGAGCCTACCGGCGCGGACGGCGACGCGGACCGTCTCGTTCATCAAGGCGGCGAGGGCCGGCGCGAGGTGGGGGAGGTGGTGCCGGACGGCCTCGGCATGGCGCGCGACGGTCTCGCGGTCGCCACGTACGATGGGGCCGGTGAGGGCATCCTCGGGGCGCGCCTCAGCGAGGTTGGCAAACGTGCCGGCGAGCAACGGGCGGAGCAGTTCCATGCCGGCTTCCGGATCGAGCCCGATCGAGTGCAGGATCTCCGTGGCGAGGCTCGCGACGGTCACGCTGAAATTCGACGCTACGCTGGCCGCCAGATGGTACCGTGCTTTTGCTTCGGCCGGAATCACCACGGCCTTCAGCCCGAGATGGAGCGCCAACGCCTGCCCGTACGCCGCCGCTCGTTCCGTGCCCTCGATGCCGGCCACGACGCCGTCGAACACCGCCAGCCGGTTGCGCCCAAACGATTGCACGGGGTGGAATCCGAACGTCAGCGCGCCGCGTTGGGCTACGGGATCAAGGACGGAAGCCGGCACGGCACCGGAGACATGCGCCACGGCTGTTTCGCTCCAGGGATGCCCGGTGATGGCCGCGAGGTCTTCCGCAACGTCCGGCAGCGCATCGTCTGGCACGCAGCACAGCACGAGCCGGATACCTGTCGGCAGATCGCCCACGAAGTCGGTGGCATACGGTACCCCCAAGCGCTCGGCCGCCACCTTGGTACGGGCCAGATTCCGCCCGATGAACGCCTGAACGAAAAACCCAGAGTCGATTAACCGCTGCGCCAGCGCCTGCCCCGCCGCGCCGGGACCAATGATGGCCGTAGAAGGATGCGTCATAAAACGTACAAGCAGCAAAGTCGGTGGGCCTCCCAAGATAACACCTCCGTCACCCCCGTTCCCCACTAACCCTCGTTCCCCCTCCCCCAGCCCCACCTCGCTCTACCCTCACCTCGCCCCACCCTAACACCTCTTGCCACCCAAAACAACCACAACTAGCTTCCCCACACCCCCGCCCAGATCCTTTCACCCTGCTCCTTTCACCCTCAATCCTTCACCCTTCACCCTTAATCCTTCACCCAACCCATGCGCCTACTCATCATCGACGACGACCCCATGATGCGAACGTTTCTCGAGACGATGTTCTCGGCCGACTTCGACATCGAAACTGCACCAGACGGTGCCGCCGCGCTCAGCCGGCTCCAGAATGCCGATGGCCAGCCGGATCTTCATCTCGTAATTGCCGATCTATCGATGCCGGCGATGGACGGCTTCGAGTTCACCGAACGGCTCCGGGCCGACGACGATCTCCGCCGGCTCCCCTTGCTCATTCTCTCAGGAAGCGACAAAAGCGAGGACCGCATCCGCATCCTGCGCCTCGGCGCCGACGATTTCCTCGTCAAGCCGTTCAATCCAGAAGAAC
>JBCDHV010000388.1:0-4392 GCA_038749615.1 Bacteroidota bacterium | reverse complement strand
GATGGAGAGCGTGGCCGGAAGATCGGGCGAGGTTGATACGCCCGTGGTGAACAAGGGCAAGGGGTCGAACGTGCCGTTCAGCACCGATTCGACGGTAGCCGTGTCGGCACCGAGCCATTCACTCAAGACGCTTCCGTACACTTGCCGGAAATCGATCCCGTGGAGGGGATCGCCGAATTCGTTGGTACGGGTCAGGTCGGGCGATTCACCGACGAGGCCTCCTGCCAAGGCCGGCCCAAAGAGAAATAGTGGAGCACCCGTCGAGTGATCCGTCCCGGCGGCACCGTTCTCCCAGTAGGTACGTCCAAACTCGGAGAACGTCATCAAGAGTACGCGCTCATCGAGGCCATCCGAGGATAGATCTTCGAGGAAGGCATGGACCGAGGCGCTGACGTTCGCCAACAGGCTCGCGTGCATGTCGAGTTGCTGCGAGTGGGTGTCGAACCCGTTCAACGAGACGAGGTAGATCCGCGTCCCCAAATCGCCTCTGATCAGCCGGGCGATGATCGACAGGTTCGAGGCGAGCCGGCTGCCTGAGGGGTAGTCGCCGTTGGGTCTGGCCCGGCTGGCGGCTTCTTGCAGGGCCTTGGCGTAGCGCACGGAGTTGTTCGCGACATCCCGCACGTACTTCGCCGACGCCCCGTACGGGGTGTTTGGGAGATTGTCGGTTGGGTAGAGCGTGCCAGACTCAGCCAGGCGTTGAAAGACGCCAGGATTATCGATGGTCATCCCGTAGTCCGACTGCCGGCCGAGGAAGACGTTCGAGCCGGCTCCCAGTTGGACGCCGGGCGGGCGCTCAGGTGTGCCTGTCGGAAGCGTCTGCTCCAGATAGCGGCCCGCCCATCCCGAATTCTCCACCACGCTTGCGTCGCTCGCCGATACCCAGATGTCCGTGCTCCTGAAATGCGATTGGCTCGGGTTGTCGTAGCCCACATTCTGGACCACGCTCATCTGCCCTTCCAAGAAGAGGCGATGGGCGTCGGTCATGGCGGGGTGGAGGCCGTGGTCAGCGTCCAAGACTAGCGCCTCGGATTGCCGGATCGAAAGGGAAGGCCGCTCCCGGTAATAGATGTCGTTGCGGAACGGAATGATCGTGTTGAGTCCATCGTTGCCGCCGGCAAGCTGGACGAGCACGAGGACCCGGTCCGTGTCGAGCAGGTCGAGGGCCGGGTGGTGCATGGCCCGTAGCGACCGGCTGCCGAGGGCAAGGCCGCCGGCCGCTGCTAGACCAAGCGTCGACAGAAACTGCCGCCGGGTCCAGCGTGCGTGGTCCTCCGAGTGTGCCTCAGCATCGTGCAGGGCGCGGCCTTTTCGGTCGGGGAAGTCACACATGGTTCAGGCGAGTTGAAGTTCTGGTAACTCGAACAGATACGTCAGGTAGACGCGCAGGACGTCGGAGGCATAGTCCGCATTGAGATCCCAGTCGTACCAGGGAATCCAGCCGTTGAGCATACGCTTGGCTAACTCGACGTGCACGGCTGGCCCTTGGGCCACGGTGTCAGGTATGGGGAACGTGTTGAGATCGCCTATGAACTCGACGCCTGATTCCACACTCAGTTGATCCACCGGTACGCCGATGACATGCTCGGCAAGCCGTACCGCCAACTCGAACGGTGCTTCTCGCGCGTTGCGGTCGTGCAGAAGGTCCGCCAGCCCGATCATGTCGAGCGCCGGCTCTTCACCGCGGTCTTCTCCTCGGCCCCAGATCAAGAAGCCCGAGTAGTCCCATCGTTTGGCGAGGGTCGAGGTCGTGATCCACGTGCGGCCTCCTTCCCAGCCGGCTACATTGGGTGGCTGGAGCACGAACTGGCCGAGGTCAGCAGCAAGGAAATACAGGATGTAGAGGTACTCAGGATCCTCGTAGAGTGGCGATTCCAGAGGCAACCCGTAGGCAAATTCGATCGGGTTTTTGATCTGCGCACCGCGCAGCCCGAGGTCGAAAAAGTGCTCGCTCGATAGCAGTTGCCGCACCACACTCGCCACGTCGAAGTCCGAGGTGAGGAACGTGGTAGCGAGCTGCTCGACGATCGCTGAATCAGGTTCAGCCTGCACAAACTCTCGATAGATCTTTGCCGAAACGAAGTGCGCAATGGCGGTTGGGCGCTCCTCAAAGATCAGGTCGATGACATCGTCATAGCCAAAATTGCCCGTGCGCCCAAGAATGGTTTTCTGGCCTCCGTCGTGGAAGAAGGGCAGGAAGTCGACTTGTAGCTCGCGCCACCGGACGATCCAACCTGTCAGCGCGCGGGCCAATTCCTCGATATCAGTTTCCGTGTAGTTGGGCGAGCCGTCGGGCCCGATAATCCCCGTGGTAAACAGTTCCAGGAGTTCTCGGGCGTAGTTCTCATTGGGGCTGCTAGCTTGGTTCAGAAAGCCATCGAGATAAAGCAGCATCGCCGGCTGAATGCCAATCTCACGCACGAGGAATTTGAAGGACCCGAGGCCGTGGCCGCGGAACAACTCCAGGTTGCGATACCCAAAGGCAGCAAGCGCATAGATGTCAATCTCCGTAACGAAGTGGTTGTGCCAGAACACGGTCATCCGGCTGCGCAGCGGATGCTCGGCGGCGTCCTCCAGAATGCTCGCCGCGTAGCGATAGGCCCACTCGAAGTTCATGTCGAAGAACGCAACGACTTCAGCGTCACTCGCATTCTCGCCAGGCGGTTGCTGGGTGGCCCAGTCGGGCTCAGGTGGAAGTGGGGCCGAGAGCGCATCGGCGATGAGCTGGTCGACCGCTTCGTTGGCCGGCAGCCCAACCAGGGCATCGACTTTCGCAGGGGGTGCCACGTAGCCCGCGCGCCGGAGTAGATGTCTGGCCTCCTCGCGGGTCAAGGGGCTCGTGCGCGAGGCTAGGGACGCTGTCTTGGCAAGAGCCCGTGGGTACGCCTCAGAAGGCGCGGAAGAGGGGCGCTTGATCGCCTGGGGTGTCCGCCGGGACAACGCGGCGAGCGCCTCGGCCGCCGATAAACGGGGCGGTCTGGGAGGATGAAGCATGGTAAAACGTTGGGCAGGGCGGGGCCTAAGTATACACCTTCACGCGCAAGAGTGTGCACTACAGGATCGGACGCCGGCCAGGGCTTCTGTAGGAGAGCGATCAGGCCAGGCTTCGTCAGCGTGTCCGTAATTGCACTAAAATCGCATTTGGTGAGCAGGGCGCCTACGGGTGATACAACTTGTGTTTGTTTGCGCACACCCGGATCAGCATTCTGCCACTTACCAAAACTCCCGAGACTACGTACACTGGAACTATTCGGTTACACCACCATCTGCTGGATCCGTAACCAACACATTTTTCCGGAGCATGCTCCGGCCCCAGTACCGCACTGTCATGGCATGGGGAAGGATGGCGGTGCGGCCTAGCCGGCTCGGTCCTTATCGAGCCGGCTTTTTTTATGCATTCATGGCAGACTAACGGCCAATTCGCACCCCGGCTATCCACCACCGCCGCGGAAGAGGCGCATCAAAGACATCCGAGTGCGCGCGGTCGAGCAGGTTGCGGATCTCGAAGGAGAACCCCAGCCGGCCAAGACTCAGGCTCGTGCGTGCGTCCACGATGAAATAACTCCCGCCCGCAAGCAACTCTTTACGGAGTGCTTTGAGCCCAACGCTCGCTCGCTCGTCTGTGTAGGTGGCCGAGGCTTGCCAAAGCCGGCGTGCGTTGGAGAGCGCGTATTTGTAGGTCACCTGCTCATCCACGGCACCAAGATCGGCGTCCAGGCCGCTGAGACTGGCCGTCAGCAGGAGGGCTCCAGAGGCCAAGGGGCGCCGAAGGGCCGCCTCCAGCTCGAATCCCTGAGTGTCGACTTCCAACAAGTTCTGGGCACGGAAGACGGTGTCCGCCGGCGTCAAGAGGGCGAAGTCGATCAGATCATTTGTGCGCCGGCCGAAGACGGTTGCGTGCACGTCGAGCCCACCTGGGAGGTAGAGATCGGTGCCGGCTTCTGCACTCCACGCTCGTTCAGCACGAAGATCTGGATTGCCCAAATCCCGACCCCGCGGCCGTGCCAACTCGGTGTTGAAGTAGCGTTCCACGTAATTCGGTGCGCGGACACTCCGGCCGCCTGAAGCGCGCACGATCCAACTCGGGGATACCAGGTACGCAAGTCCTAGCTGCGGCGTTGGTTCAGTCCCAAAGGCGGGGTCCACATCGACGCGCAGGCTGGCGTTGACCGTTAAGGCGTCCGTCGCTTGCCAGCGCGTGCTGGTAAACACGCCGGCTCCTGCATCGTCGTGTTCGCCCAGGTTGTTGCTCGTGATGTTGCGCACGTGGGCGGAACCGCCGGCTACGACTTGCACGCGTGCACGGGTAAGCAGCGGTCCCGTGACTTGTACCTGCCCAAGCCGGCTGATATGCTCGTTGGGTGCCAGGCTCGGGAAGAACCAGTAGGTGTC
>JBCDHV010000387.1:0-4409 GCA_038749615.1 Bacteroidota bacterium | reverse complement strand
TCTTCGACTATTCCGAGGTCTCGTTCTTCGACCTCGGCATGGAGGCGTCCGGGAAGCAAAACGGCAAAGAGCTGCTCTACGTCACAAGCGTCGGGTGCTTCAAGCTGCAACCGAACGCCAACCGGCTTCAGATCAGCCTGCTCGAACCGCCGGCCTGCGACAACGGCTCGTGGGAGATGCGACTACAGGTCTCAGCAAACACGACGGAGGAGGCCTCCGGCATCAAATGGCTCTACCGTACCGACGAGACGCCTAGATAGAAAACGTAGAGCATCAACCACTGTGCTTGACCAAACGAGCGGCCGAGCATTCGCCTTCGGCCGCTCGTTTGCGTTGGATACGAACAGGGTTCGCGTAGATCTTTCCTATCTTCCCGAACCGAGGCAAACAAAGCAGACACGATCCGCGGGGGACACGCCGGACGTGCAACATCAAGGGGGACTACCATGGGACAGCAACAGTTGCTCCTCATCACGCTTGGTATCATCATCGTTGGCATCGCCACGATGGCCGGCATCACAGCTTACAGTGAAAACTCACAGCGCAACGAGCGGGCCCAACAGCGCCTGATCATGCTCGACATCGTCTCGAAGGCAAAGGCCTGGAAGGCAACGCCTCAGCTCTTTGGCGGAAGTCCGGACGGCACCAAGGGCGATCCGTACGACTTCAGCGCCTTGACCTATGCCGAAATGGGTCTAATCGCCACCGGCTCGCATAGCGATGCCGATGTGATGGAAATCCCCGCTGTCGGCTGCTTCAAGCTGTTCCCTGACGACACGAGCCTGCTCGTGCGCGTGCTGGAGGCGCCAACGTGTGTGCAAGGCACGTGGCAGATGGGGTTAGAGTACGCTGCCGAATACGAGGACGAGTCCGAGGGCTTGTTCTGGCACTATCGAAACGACCAAACTCCACAGTGACGGGCTGCTCTCCTCCACTGCATCAGCATTCAGCACGGCTACCTATCGGCTTCCCCGAACCGCCGGCCTGCGACAACGGCTCGTGGGAAACGCCCACATACGTCCCGCCTAACACGACTGAAGAGACACCGAGCACCAACTAATTTGCCTACCCGGACAATGGGCCTGGGTGGCATAGGCATTCGCCATCTACACGAGCGGCCGGAGACACCCCTCCGGCCGCTCGCGTTCATTTTGGGCGTCTGTGTCTCTTTTCGAGACAGCTGTGCTGTGCTTAGAGCTTGCCTAACAGGCTCCTCCTTACTGTTTTCGCCCGTTCTCTGACCCCTGCATTCGGAAATGTCCTACACCAGCGGACGCACGGTTGAGGTAGACTTTCTATACGCCGGCACGAGGCAGAGCTGGCTCCAGAAGAGGCAAGTAAACCACACACCGTCCGCGGGGGAAACGTTGGACGTGGAACATCAAGGGGGACTACCATGGGACAACAGCAGTTGCTCCTCATCACGCTTGGTATCGTCATCGTTGGCATCGCTACGATGGTCGGTATCAACGCTTACAGCGAAAACGCACAGCGCAACGAGCGGGCTCAGCAACGCCTGATCATGCTCGACATCATGTCGAAGGCACAGGCCTGGAAAGTCACGCCGGAGAAAGCCGGCGGCAGTCCGGACGTCACGAAAAGCGACCCGTACGACTTCAGCGAGCTGACGTACTTCGATATGGGCATGGCCGCCACCGGCTCACACAACGACGCCGATGTGATGTACGTCACCAGCGTCGGCTGCTTCAAGCTCTTCACCTACGACACGAGCTTACTCATCCGAGTTCTGGAAGCGCCAACATGCACGCAAGGCACCTGGGAAATGGGCCTGGAATACGCGGCCGAACACGAGGACGAGTCTGAGGGCCTGTTCTGGCATTACCGGAACGACCAGATCCAGCGATAGCCAACCATCGCTCTAGACCACCACTATAGTTAGCACCTTGCTTACGCTCAGGAGATTATCATGGGACAACAACAACTACTCCTCATCACGCTTGGTATCGTCATCGTTGGCATCGCTACGATGTCCGGCATCAGTGCCTACAGCCAGAACTCAGAGAAAGTAGAGCGCTCGAACCAGCGGCTCATCATGCTCGAAATCATATCAAAGGCCAAGGCATGGAAAGCCACGCCTCAGATTGCTGGCGGTAGCCCAGATGCTACCAAAAGCGATCCGTACGACTACAGCGGACTCACGTTCTTCAACCTCGGCATGACCTCGACGGGCTCGCATGGCTCAGAGGAGAACATCCGTGAGTTGATGTACATCACCAGTGTCGGCTGCTTCAAGCTCTTCCCCAGCGCCACCCGCCTGCGCGTCAACCTCCTCGATCCGCCGGATTGCGACAACGGGTCTTGGCAAGTCGGCCTGGAATTCAGGGAAGCACACGCCAACGAGCCGCAAGGCCTGATGTGGTTCTACCGGAGCCCCAACGTTCTCAAGTAGCCGATTTGTTAAATCGGGGATCTAACTTTCGCCTGTTTGACCAGAGCCGGCACCCGAAACGCCCCCGTTGCTTCGCACCTCAAAAAATCCGATCTTCTGCGTTGAGCCGGCACAGGCTCAGGCGAGGCACGCCATACATTTTTTGAGGCAAGGCACCGGCCGTTTCCACGCGCCGGCATCAAGGCGAGGAGGCTATGAAGCACTGGATACAGGCTTCTCTGGTCACGTGTATGCTGCTCTGGGCACTGCCCACGCAGGCGCAGATCGTGATTTCCGAAATCAATTACAACGCTGACGGCGACTTCGACGCGGGCGATTGGGTCGAGCTCTACAATGCCGGCTCCTCCGTGGCCGATCTCTCCGGCTGGCGGTTCACAGACGACTTCGACAATCCGGGCTTTACGCTCCCGAACGGCACCACGCTCGACGCCGGCAGCTACCTCGTCCTCGTCGAAAACGCTTCGCTGTTCACCGCCTTGCATGCCGGCATCGACCACGTGGGCGACTTCGGGGCCGACGAGACCAGCAGCGATCCCGATCCGGCCGGCTTTGGCCTGAGTAACAGCGGCGAAGCCCTCGCGCTCTACGACGCCGGCGGTGCCCTGGCCGACTCGGTCAAGTACAAGGACAGCGGCAAATGGCCCAGCGAAGCCGATGGCGACGGCTCGACACTCATTCTCGGCAACCTGTCGGCGCACAACCTCGAGGCCGAGTCCTGGGGCGCAAGCCTGGCCGTCGGCGGATCGCCGGGAGCAGCCAACGGCACGGCGCTCCCGTTCGTCAGAATCACGAGCCCAGAAGATGGGACGGAGTTCACGAACCAAGCCGTCGCGCTCGAAGGCACGTATCGGAACGTGACTGGCGCGGTAACAGGCATCGAGATCGAGGCAAAGAATACCTCGACCGACGTCTGGTTCTTCCTCGGAACGGCGTCTCTGAACGCCGGCCAGTTCACCTTCTCGTGGTCGAACGCGCCAACGGGTGAGTACGAACTCCGCGGCGTCGCGACGGATGGGTCCAACACCTCGAAATCGAACAAGGCGCTCATTCGGGTCTTCTCCGACGACCCCTGCCTACCGGCTCCGCCCGCTTTGCGCATTTCTGAGATCAACTACAAGTCGCCCGATGAACTCGATGCTGGCGACTGGTTTGAGCTCTTCAACCCTGGCTCGGAAGACGTCGACCTGACCGGCTGGATCATCCGAGACGAAGCGCCCGACGATCCGTTCGAGATCCCGGCGCTCACTCCGGCCATCACGGTGCCCGCAGGCGGATTCCTGGTGCTGGTGCGCGACAGCACGAAGTTTCAGGCGATCCATCCCAGCGCCGCCTTCGCTGGCAGCCTTCCGTTCAAGCTTGGTGGCAACGACATGGTGCGCGTCTTCAGCCCCTCCGGCTGCCTCGTCGACGACGTGGACTACGACAACGACGCCCCATGGCCCACCGCGCCGGACGGACAAGGCCCGACGCTCTCGCGCATCAACCCTGCTGGTACGTCGGCCCGGACGCCGGACGCCTGGGGGATCTCTGGCCAGAACGGCGGCTCGCCTAGCCAAGCAAACGTCACGCTTCCGGTAGAACTCACCAGCTTCACCGTGGAGCCAGCTGGTGCCGAAACGGTCCTGCTGACCTGGACGACCGCGACAGAAACCAACAACGCCGGCTTTTTTGTCGAACGCCGGGCGTTCGACGTGGCGGGTGGACAGGTAGCGGGTAGCGGGTGGATGGAGCTGGGGTTCGTTGAAGGAGCCGGCACGACGGTCGAGGCGCAGACCTACAGGTTCCAGGCGGGTGAACTAGCGCCTGGGCGCTATGCCTTCCGGCTGCGGCAAGTCGATTTCGATGGAACGACGGCATTTTCGCCTTCTGTAGAAGTCCGTGTGGCCGTGCCCGGCGTATTTGCTGTCAGCCCGGCGTATCCCAACCCGTTCAGCGACGTGTCGACGGTGGTGTTCGCGGTCCGTGAGACTCAGCCGATCACGGCGCGCGTCTTCGACCT
>JBCDHV010000386.1:0-4435 GCA_038749615.1 Bacteroidota bacterium | reverse complement strand
GGCCGTGTCGGAGCGGGCCTCGGATGCCGGCTATCCGGATCAGAAGCTCCACGCCCAGGCTCACCTCGAAGCCCTCTACACCAGCCTCGGCTTTACCCGCACCGGCAACCTATTCGACGAAGCCGGCATTCCGCACGTCACCATGGTGCGCCTTACTCCGAAGAAGCAAGCCGATAAAGCCGGCCAGGGCTGACTGGTGTTCTCAGCAAGCGCTCGATCTGCTCCACAAAGCCAATGGTATCCTCTAAGCGGTTGCTCTTCCCCTGAAGAAGTATGACTACCAAGCGCCGTTCGGCTAGATTCTGCTGATGCTCGATTCCCTGATCCATGGTGACCATCACGTCGAACTCCTTGACAGCTAGTGCCAGGAGTTCCCCGTTCTGTATACCCGCCCAGCCCATTCCTCTAACAGAACGAACTTCGTATGCCTCGCTGAAATAACGTGCCAGCCGCCAGTTCAGGTGCTCGTCTAGAAGGATTCGCACAAGTGCTACACAGACTGGTATTCCGGCACGGATTCTAGTGCTTCCGCGAGCACGAGATCCAGAAATGCTATCGCCTGCTCACGACTTACTGTTGGGAAACCGTCCAAGAATTGGTCGATCGAATCGCCAGCAGCTAGGTGATGGACCAGGCTCGACACGGGCACACGGGTTCCTGTGAACACAGGTTCACCGCTCATGATCTGAGGGTGCGAATGGTAGATGTCCTGCTTTTTCATGGCTCTGTCAGTCCGGTACAGTCAGGTTGACATGCCAGGCAAACGCAGAAGCATTGCGTCTAGTTCAGTCCGGCTACGCCCATTACAAATCTACGTTGACGAGGCTGGGGTTGAGCCGGACCGTGAGGCCGGATTGCCACTGCTCCAGGGCGTCTACTTCGGCGGCGCGGCGGCGTTCGGCGGCGAGTTCTTGGCCGGCGCGGGCCAAGGTCATGGACGGATCGGCGCGCTGGCCGAGGTACCGGATGACGTGATAGCCGAATTGGGTGCGGACCGGCTCTGGGGCCACGTCACCGCTGTCAGCTAGGGCATACACGGCCGTTTCGAATGGCTCGACCATCTGCCCCTTCGAGAAAAAGCCTAGGTTACCGGCCGTGCGCTCTGCGCCGGGCTCTTCGCTGAGCCGGCTGGCAAGCTCTGTGAAGTCAGCGCCGGCATCCAGGCTGTCGAATACTGCTTCGGCCTTGGCACGGGCGGCTGCGTCTTCCTCAACGGTTGCGCCGGCTGGCACCATGAAGAGGATGTGTTGGGCGTTGCGCAGCTCTCGCCGGTCTAACCGGAAGGCCGCGATGGCCTCTGGGCTCGGTGCCGAGACCGTGTCGGCGACGGTCGCGTACAGACTATCGAGCACCACCCGCTGGCGCACGGCATCCCGGAACGTCTCGTACGTCTCCCCACGCGCAGCCAGATCAGCCCGAAAAGCCTCAGCAGAGCCGTAAGGCATTTGATACGAGTCCATAACCTGATCGACCCGCTCCTCGGCGACTTCGATGCCGGCACGCTCTGCGGCCCGTTCGGCCGCATACCCGTTGACGAAGCGCAGCACGATCTCGCGTAGGATGGGGCTCGATTGCTCGGCGTCTAGCATGACCTGTGGAAACTGCTGCGTCAGGTAGCGCACGTTGCCAAGGTATTGCTGTGCCAAGAGCGTATCTGAGCCAGCCGGCCCGATGACGACGGCCGCAAGCGTCGAGTCTTGCAGCGGCTTGCCGACCATGAAGCCAGGGGCTTCGGTTGCCGGCGAGGCGTAGGAGGTGCGCTCCATGCCGCACGCGGCAAACCCGCACGCGGTGAACACGGCGGCAGCGCACCAGAGGGCGTATATCCGCATGGGTGGGGAAGACGGTAGAGTGAAGTCGCTTCTGATGCTTGCTCAGACGCCGGCCGGGACGTGGCTCGGTTCCAGCACGTTGTCGATCAGCCCGTACGCTTGCGCTTCTTTCGGCCCGAGCCAGTAGTTCCGGTCTGCATCACGCTCGATCTGCTCGATGGGCTGGCCGGTCCGCTCGGCGATGATCTCGTGCAGGCGGTTCTTGACCCAGAGCACTTCACGCGCCTGGATTTCGATGTCCGTAGCCTGGCCTTCCGCGCCACCGAGGGGCTGGTGGATCATCATCCGCGAGTTCGGGAGCGCGCCGCGCTTGCCCTTCTCGCCGGCGGCGAGCAAGACCGCCCCCATCGAGGCCGCCAGACCGACGCAGATCGTCGAGACGTTCGGCTGGATGAACTGCATCGTGTCGTAGATCGCGAGGCCGGCGTAGACAGAACCACCGGGCGAGTTGACGTACATGTTGATGTCGCGCGTCGGGTCGTCACTGGTCAGGTAGAGCAGCTGCGCGACGATCAGGTTCGAAACTTGGTCATTGACCGGCGTACCGAGCAGCACGATGCGCTCTTTGAGGAGCCGGCTGAAGATGTCATACGCCCGTTCACCGCGCGTCGTCTGCTCGACGACCATCGGCACGACGCCGGCCATCGGCTGGTCGCCCAGGCCTACCGAATAAATATCGGACGGCAGCGACGTGAGGCTCTTGGTGAACTTGATAAAATCGGAAACCATGGATGCGTGTCTGAAGGTGAATCAACCGTTAGCGTGGCGGGCGGCGTGTACTGGAATCGCCTTTCCGGTGTTCCTTTGGGCCCGCGGGGCGGGCGTGGATGAGTGGAGGTGCACGTATGTGGATGTGTTGAGGTGTAATGCCCCCCTGCAACCGCTCCTCTACTCGACCGCCAGACCACACATCTACTCTTCCACGCCAATGGCCTTTTCCGCGGCTTCCTCCAAGTCCTCTTGCGTGGCTTCGTAGCCTTCTTGTTGGTAGACGGCCGATGGGTCGAGGTGGAGTTCGATGTAGATGGGGAAATGATCGGACCCGTTGCCGGAGAGCCGGCGGAGCTCCACGACTTTCCAATGCGGGGAGACAAAGACGTGATCGAGGGGATACCGGAGAACGGGGTAGCCGGCGTGAAAGGTGTTGAACATGCCCCGGCCAATGCGCGGGTCGAGGTAGCCGCTCACTTTTTGAAAGAGCCGCGTCGTGTCTGACCAGGCGACGTCGTTCATGTCGCCGGCTACGATGCCAGGATGAGGTTTTCCTCGGAGCGCGTAGGCCACACGCATGAGTTCGGTGTCACGGTGATCGGAGTTTTGTTGCACGCGCGGGGGCCTGGGGTGCAATCCGGTAAACCGGAAACGCTGTCCGTTTCCAAGCTGCATGGTAGCGCGGATGGATGGCACATCGTCTTCAACGAGGTAGTTGACTTCGGCCTCCTCCAGGGGACGCTTGGAAAACAATACGATGCCATAGGTATTGTCGAGCGGGTGGGCAATCACTTCAGGGAGGTCGTCTTTTAGAACCGACAGCTGATCGACCCACCACTGGTCCGTTTCTGCCGCCATGAACACATCAGGGTCCAGGGCCCGGACTTGCTCGATCAGCGTTTCGGCATTTCGGTTCGGCATCAGCACATTCGCGATCAACACGCGCAGCGTGCCTCCAGCGCGGCGGTCCGTGGTCTGCACTTGCGTCGCGTACAGCGGCGTGTACGGCACGATCCGCACGAGCTGGTAGATCATCGCAAGCCCCAGTACCGCTAAGCCGGCCTGCTGGAGCGCGCCTTGCCCCTCGCCAAGCGCCAGCAATCCAGCCAAACACAAGATCTGGGCGACGACGATCTGGACTCGCGGGAAGTCACAGACTCGCACCCACCACGTCCCCCCCTTCCAGAACGGAACGACGGTCCCGAAGACCAAAAATCCAGCAAGGCCCCAGAGCAAGCCTGCAACCATGTTGATCGGCGTCATGGATGACGGGGAAGGAGCGATGTGCGCCCTCCCAGGATCTACCGAATGTGTACCCGAACCATAGATCCCGGGGGATGGAGCTAACGGTTTAAGCGCGTTATGTTTCTATTGGTAAGTTTAATAGTTACAACAAATGCGTATGTCTATCCGCCAGCAGTATTCCGAACTCATCCATCGCGTCAACGCCTACTCGACTGCCGAGCCCGTCATCGAAGAAACAGACGGCCGGCTTCGCATTCTTGCGGAAGTAGAATCCGACGCGCAACGTGACGAACTCATCGCGTACGTCGACGCCATCGGGACGGGCAATCCGGCAGACCTGAGCCTTCGGGTCACGGTGCGCGACCCCGGCAACGAGAACACCGTTCTCATCGGCACGAACGACACGATGCAGAACGCCCACGTATCTGAACCGAGCGACCGAGAGCGCTCCTCGTACGGCGAGAGCCGGGTGTACGGCATGGCAAAACCAGAAGCCGGCGACACCCGAGAAGACGTAGCCACTGCCGGCCAACCTGAAGCCACTGGCGATTACACGCACTCGAACGTCTAAGTACTCGAACGTCCAAGTTTACGCCGTACCAGAACACACAAACGCAGCCGTCCACTCGGGCCGGCTGCGTTTTTTG
>JBCDHV010000385.1:0-4439 GCA_038749615.1 Bacteroidota bacterium | reverse complement strand
GTTCTGGTTGGCAGAGGCGTAGAAGAAGATAAGGGTGTGGCAATGTGGCAAGTGTGGCAATGTGGCAACCAACCCTGCAACATCTGCCACCCAGCAACACCTGCCACACACTACCCACCACTCATCCACGCACCACATGAGCGCAGCGAATTACCAACCCGCCCAACTGCCCACCCACAGCGAGCTGCGCGAGCGTCCCACCCACCAGGAGGATCTCACCGAGATCCGACCAACGTGAACCGCTTCGTAACGACGGCCCCGAAGAAGCCGACGCCGGCGTCGACGTTGGAGATGGCGCGGGGGAGGGCAAAGGTCTCATCGTCGATGACAGCGAAATCGGGCCAAGACGGGCCGGCGATGGCGACGAAGGCCTCGATTCGGACCAGGTCGAGCGCCCGGCCGTTGAGGTTCTGGAAGTCCCGGATGTCGGTGATGAGCGGGACCCGCACGAACCAGCGCTGGCGGCCTTCCTGGAGGTCTTCGACGTAGGACCGGTCGAGCACGAGCGTATCTCCACGGGCCGGGCGCGCGAAGGTGTACTGGATACGGAGATCGGCGATGCGGTCGTCGGTATCGATTTCGATCTGGGCGATCTGAAACGTGGGGTTGAAGAGCACGAACGGCTGCGGCACGCTGTCGGGCGTGACGACCTCGGACACGCTTCTGGCTCCATCGGGCCCGGTCAGCGTGAGCCGGTAGCGCGTGCTCGGGCGGATGGACTCATCAGTCCAGAAGTTGTGCACGAACCGTACGCCGTCGAGAGACGGCAAATTGAAGACCGAATCCCTCATCGTTGCGGATTTTCCTCGGTCCAGGTCTTCGAGACGGACCTCCACGCTCAGCGGCTCCGGCGATTGCTCCAACGCCTGCCGGATCGGCGATACGCGCACGAACTGGGTGTCCGCCGAGACATCGAGATACCCGAACACGGAATACCCGAGATCGCTCTCCTGAAACGGATCGAACTCTGACGAATCGCAGCCGGCAATCACGAGCAGGCCGGCGGCAAAAAGCAGTGCTTTGCGGAGCACGGGACGTGGTCTGTGGGTGTGTGGTGGGTAGGGCATCGTTAGACCCAATGCCGAGGTTGTGGACGGCGAAGCAGGCATACGCGTTCCGTTGGGCGTACGGCGCTTGAAGGAAACCGATGCGCAGACGAGATTGACGAATCCCTTCACCACCACATCCTCTCGCGTCTCATGTCTCGGTTTCTCGCTCGCCTGTTGGGTTCGTTCATGTGGGCGCAGCCGGCAAACATCAGCGTCATCCTCAGTGACGACTACCTGCACGACGTCATAAGCTTGCTGTGCCACGAGAGCTACTGGCACGGATGCCGCGTCTCCGCCCGAAGCCATTCCTCGCCCGAGACCGCGCTCTTTCATGTCGGCTTCCGATGTGCGTATGATGCGCGTTCCTAGCGTTCCGACCAATCACGCCTCCATGTACCGATTCCTAGCCCTGGCCGTGCTGCTCGCCGGCTGTAGTTCCACCAAGCCCTCCACGCCCGCCGTGCCCCTGGGCCAGAACGTTCCGCAGTCCTTCGAGGCGCAGCGCACCGTCGGCTACGACTACTTGCTCTACGTGCCCGAGACGTACGCCAATTCTGACGAAGCCTTTCCGCTTGTGTTGTTTCTCCACGGAGCCGGCGAGCGGGGCGATGATCTCGAAAAGGTGAAAGTGCACGGCCCGCCGAAGATGGTCGAGGACGGGCGCGCCTTTCCGTTCATCCTGGCCTCGCCGCAGGTGCCGCAGGGGCAAATCTGGTCTGCCGAGACGCTGAGTGCGCTGCTGGATCACCTCGAAGCTAGCTACCGTGTGGATCCTGAGCGGATCTATCTCACGGGCCTCAGCATGGGCGGAAACGGCTCCTGGATGCTGGGCATGCACGAGCCCGACCGGTTCGCTGCCATCGTTCCGATTTGTGGCTGGGGCGACGCCCGGCGCGTCTGCGCGCTCAAGGATACGCCGGTCTGGACGTTCCACGGCGACGCCGACCAAGTCGTCACCATTGACTACACCGACCGCCTCGTCACCAACCTCCAACGTTGCGAAGGCAACATCCAGTACACCGTCTACGAAGGCGTTGGCCACGATTCCTGGACCCCCACGTACGCCGACGAGGCGATGTGGGACTGGATGCTGTCCCAACGGCGGTGAGGGGGGGCAGGTGTTGCACGGTGGCAGTGTGGCAGTGTGGCCGAGGTGCATAGGGGCTTAGGACTTATCGCAGGTGCAGAGTGGCACAGGGTTTCGGGACATGAGTCGAGGCGCAAACGCTGAATTCACATGACTCACTTCATGTTTACTTCAACTTTTCCAGCCCCTCAGCCCCTCAGCCCCTCAATCAAACCTCCACCTTCACCGAGAGGTACGGGACGAGTGGGAGCTGATCGACGCGGCGGACGGTGAAGAGGTCGAAGTAGAAGAGGTTCGCGCGGTCGTAGAGGTTGATGGTGCCGGCTTGGAGACGCAGGGTGGCGCGGTCGAACGTGAAGGCGCGTTCGATGCTCAGGTCGAGGCGGTGGTAGGCGGGAAGCCGGCCTTCGTAGGGGCGCTCGTAGATCACGCGTGATGTGCCGAAGGTCTCGCGGACATCGACGAGCGTGCGGAGCGGGATCAGCTCGTCAAATCCGATGGGGCGGGTGTAGGGGAGGCCGGAGCCGTACTGCCAGCGGAGGTTGACATCGAAGCCGGCGGCCGAGAGGCTCCCCACAGCGTTGAGTTGGTGCCGGCGGTCGTGCGGTGGGTTGTAGGACTGAATCGGCTCGCCAAACCACACCCCGAAGTTCGATTGGCTCGTCGAGTACTCCGTCAGGCTGTAGCCGTAGCCGATGTAGCCGTAAAATGGGCCACGCTCAAGTTCAAGCCGGGTGTCGATGCCGTAGACTGTGCCTTCGGCCGGCGTCAACGAGGTCGTGAACCGGGCAATCGCACTCCAAATCGGGACGGAGAGATCCGTGAGGTCCTTGTAGTAGCCCTCAGCGGACAGGCGAAAAGGGCCAACGGCCTGCTGGATGCCGAGAATGCCGTGGAAGGCCTGCGCCGGTGGGCTGCCGAAGGGTTGGAAGATCCACGCGACGAATGAACTGCCGGCATCGCGTTCATCGGACAGACCCGCCAGCGTCTGGCGGTACAAGCCGGCGGCTCCACTGAGTTCGGTCGAGGCCGTCGGCCGGTAGGATACGCGGAGCCGAGGCTCGATGCCGGACTCGTAGTTGAACGGATACAGCGTGCCCGTCAAGCCGACGCTGGCTTCCAGACGTGCGCTCGGCTTGAACGTGGCTTCCACGTAGGCCCCTCCGCTCACCACGACGTCAGTGTTCGTGCTGTTCTGGAAGTTCTCAAACTGCCCGCTGAGGCTGTATGAGACGCGGTTCCAGCGGGCATGTACGCCCCAGTCCAACTCGAATTTCTGCCAGATGCGGGTGATGTGCGCGTCCGTGTTGATTTGGATCGCCGAAGACGAGCGCTCCGGGTTGTCGGCATCGCCCACTTCGTTGCTCACGTACGAGACCCCCGTCGTCACTTCGGCCAGAATCGGGACGTTTTCCGGAAAGGCCAGACAGCGGCCGGCGGAGACGAAGTTGTTCCAGCGGAAGACCTCGTTGCGCACCGGGTCCGTCGGGTCGATCCGGCCCTGATCGTAGGTGCGGAGCAGCGAGAGCGAGCACCGGCTGTTGTCCGATCCGTTCTGTGAGAGCTTGAAAAACTGATCGCCGAACTGAAAGGGAAGCTCCTGGCCCACGACGGTCGGTGCGGTCGACTCAATGACCGACGAGCGCACCGAGCCGAGAAACGAAATGCTGCCCTCCCGAATCGGCCCCTCGACCGTTGCGCCGGAGATGAACGGGCTCAGCGCAGCCGTCGCTCGAAAGCGCTGGTTGTTACCGTCGCGCGTCGACACGTCGATCACCGACGATAGCCGGCCGGCGTACCGCGCGCCAAATCCGCCGGCGTAGGTGTCGACGTGCGACACCAGTTCTTGCGGGAAGGCCGAAAAGAAGCCGATGATGTGGAACGGCTGGAAGATCGTTTGCCCATCGACCATCACGAGGTTCTGCGAGGGCGTACCGCCACGGACGAAGAGCTGGCCCCCACGGTCGCCCAGGCTCACGACGCCAGGCAGGCTTTGTAGGTAGCTCGCCAAGTCACCGGCCACGTCAGGCGTTGGAATCCGAGACAGATCGGCCGGCCGGACTGTCTGGAGGCCGGCTTGCACGCGCGTCGCCCCCGAGCCCTCGACTTCGACGACTACCTCGTCCAGTTCTTCGGCTCCAGTTGTAAGCGCGACCGTGACCGTTCGGAGTTCGCCCGCTGTGAACGTGAGGTCGTCGGTGTACGGCGCGTAGCCGATGAACCCGATGCGAAGTTGATACGTGCCGGGCGGAATCTGGCTGATCTGGTAGTAGCCGTCTTTGTCGGTAGCGGCGCCCAACAGC
>JBCDHV010000384.1:0-4444 GCA_038749615.1 Bacteroidota bacterium | reverse complement strand
GTGTCCCGGACATGCCATGTCCGGGACATCGTGCGTACCTTACGCCCGCCTCACCACCACAACCTCTACCGCTTGTATGCTTGCTCTTTGCCTCGCGCTGCTCCTCAGTGCGCCTCTTGCCGACGATCATGACACCCTGCTTCTCCGCCAGCCGGCGGTCGGGGATGGCGTGGTGGTCTTTGCGTATGCCAACGATCTCTGGGTCGTTTCTGATGAAGGCGGGGAGGCCCGCCGGCTGACGAGTTTCCCCGGCACGGAATCGAGCCCGCACGTGTCGCCGGATGGGCAAATGGTGGCGTTTAGCGCGCAGTACGACGGCAACACGGATGTCTACGTCGTGCCGATGGCCGGCGGTGAGCCCCAGCGTCTGACGTATCACCCCTCTGGGGATGTCGTACAAGGGTGGATGCCGAACGGCGACGTGCTGTTCGAGTCGAACCGGCGGGGGGGACCCCGGCTGCTGCCTCGGCTCTATTCGATTGGGCTCGACGGCGGGATGCCGGCCGAGCTGATCATCCCTCGTGCCGAACGAGGGCAGGTCTCGCCGGATGGGCGGTTCGCGGCCTACCAGTTGGTCTCGTCGTTCGACCCCGAGTGGCGGAACTACAAGGGCGGACAAGTGCAGCCGATCCGCATCTTGGATCTGGAAACGTACGATCTCGAAAAAATTCCCCACACCGGCGCTCGCGATCTCGATCCGAGCTGGGCCGGCTCGGCCGTCGTCTTTCTTTCCGAGCGCGACCTGGCGATGAACCTCTACTGGTTCGACACGGCGACGGACGAGCTTACGCAGCTCACCACGCACGCCGACTACGACGTCAAGAGCTACGACGTTAGCGCCGATGGATCGTTGGTCGTCTACGAGCAAGGCGGGCGGCTGCACCGGCTCGATCCGGCCACGCGTGTGTCGACGCCGCTCTCGATTACCGTGCGGGGCGATTTGCCGTGGAGCCGGCCGCAGTGGGAGGACGTGGACCGGAGCATCGTGCATGCGGGGCTGTCGCCCACGGGCAAGCGCGTCGCGTTCGAGGCACGGGGGGAGGTGTTCACGGTGCCCGTCGAGGACGGCACGTGGCGCAACCTGACCGCTAGCAGTGGCGCGGCCGACCGGGACCCGGCCTGGAGCCCAGACGGGCAGCACGTTGCGTACTTCTCGGACGCGTCCGGCGAGTATCAACTCATCGTCGAAGACCAGAGCGGCTTGGAGCCGGCACGCGCCATCGACCTGCCGGGGCCGACGTTCTACTACACACCGAGGTGGAGCCCAGACGGCACCACCCTCGCGCTCACCGACACCGACCTGAACATGTGGGTCGTTGACATCGAGTCGGGCGAAACCACACTGGTCGACACGGACAACTACGCGCATCCACAGCGCACGTTCGTGCCGAATTGGAGCCCGGACAGCCGCTGGATCACGTACGCGAAACGCCTCGATTCGCAGCTGCACGTCGTCATGGTCTACGACACGGAGTCCGGCGAAACGACGCAGATTACCGATGGGCTGGCCGACGCCCTCTCGCCCGTCTTCGACCGGGGCGGCCGGCACCTGTTTTTCTTTGCGAGCACCAACCTCGCCCTCAACACCGGGTGGCTCGACATGAGTTCGTACGAGCGCCCCGTCCGCCGGGGCCTCTACGCCGCCGTGCTGCGTGCCGATGACCCGTCGCCACTCAAACCAAAGAGCGACGAGGAGCCGAGTGACGACGCCGAAGAAGAGTCCGGCGATGAGGAGGCCGGCGACGACGAATCAGACAAGGGCGAGGAGGATGACGATGCCGTGCGCATCGACTTCGAGGGACTCGCCGAGCGGATCGTGGCGTTCGATGTGCCGGAACGGGCGTACGCGAATCTCGTGGCTGGCCCCGCCGGCACGGTGCTCTACAACGAGTTCGTTCCGAATGCCGATGGCGTCCGCCTGATGAAATACTCCGTCGCCGACCGTGAGGCTAAGGAAGTACTGCCCAACGCACGCTCCATCGAGGTCTCGGCCAACGGCGAAAAACTGCTCTACCGGGCCGGCTCGAGCTGGTTCGTGACGAGCGCGGCGAATCCGGAAGCCGGGAAAGGCCGGCTCAGCCTCGGGCTCCGCACCAAGGTTGATTACGCGCAGGAATGGCGGCAGCTCTTCCGCGAAGCCTGGCGCTACCAGCGCGATTACCTCTACGTCGAGAACACGCACGGTGCCGATTGGGACAAGGTCTACACGATGTACGAGCCGTGGCTCGAGCACGTCCGGCACCGCGACGATCTGAACCACGTGCTCGACATCATGGGCGGTGAAGTCTCCGTCGGCCACAGCTACACCTTCGGCGGCGATTTCCCTGATGTCGACCGCGTCCCCGTTGGCCTGCTCGGTGCTGATTACGAGATGGTCGACGGCCGGCCGCGCATCACACGCATCTTCACGGCCGAAGCGTGGAATCCGAATCTCAGCGCGCCACTGAGCGGGCCCGGCATGGACGTGAAAGAAGGCGAATTCCTCGTCGGCGTCAACGGCGTCGAGATCACCCCTGGCTCGAACGTCTACAGCTACTTCGAACAAACCGCCGGCCGGCTCACGACGATCCACGTCAACGACCAGCCGTCGATGGACGGCGCGCGCACCGTCGACGTGGTTCCTGTCTCGAACGAAGGCGCGCTCCGGATGCGCGCGTGGGTCGAGGACAGCCGGCGCAGAGTCGATGAGCTGTCGGACGGCAAGCTCGCCTACGTCTATGTCCCGAACACGGCGGGGGCCGGCTACACGTACTTCAACCGCTATTACTTTGCCCAGCAAGACCGCCAGGGCGTGGTGATCGACGAGCGGTACAACGGTGGAGGATCGGCAGCGGACTACATGGTCGATATCATGGCCCGCGAGCCGCATGGCTACTTCAACAACCCCGTCGGCGAGCGCCGGCCGTGGACCTCGCCCGGTGCCGGCATTTGGGGGCCGAAGGTGATGATCATCAACGAGATGGCCGGCTCCGGCGGCGACTTGCTCCCGTACATGTTCCGCCGCATGGAGTTAGGCACGCTGGTCGGGACGCGCACCTGGGGCGGACTCGTCGGAATTTGGGACGTACCGCCGCTCATCGACGGAGGAGGGGTGACCGCGCCACGAGGCGGCTTCATCGATTTGGATGGCAACTGGGCGGTCGAGAACGAGGGGGTCGCGCCAGACGTGGAAGTCGAGATGACGCCCAAGGATGTCATCGCCGGCCGCGATCCACAGTTGGAACGCGCCGTCGAGATCGCCCTCGAACAGCTCAACGAGCAGGGCTACGACATCATGACCCAAGAGCCGGCTCCGCCCGTCCGTGCGATGCGCCCAGCCGGCGGCGGCGAATAAACCAAAGGGGAGGGAGATGCCATCTCCTGAAGATGGCATCTCCCCAAAATAGGACGGGCCGGCTAGCGGACCCGGGCGAGGCGAATTTCCAGCGTGACGGGCACGTCGTCGAGGCCCTCGTAATCGTCCGAGAGCTTCGACATGTCCACACCGTCCCGGGAGATGTCGCTAGTCAGCGCGTCGCCGTCGCGGTTGACATCGAGCCTGAAGCGTTCTGGCATGAAGAGCCGGCGGCGCTGGTCCCGGAAGTCATCGGCGATCTCAATCTTGATCGAGCGGCCATCGACCTCGTACTCGCCTTCCCAGACGAGCTCCGTGGTGTCGTCATTGCGGCGCTCCAGGGTGAGCCGGTTGTTTTCGAAAACGCGGAAGACGAGATCGTCTGAGACGCGGTTGCCGAGGAGAGAGAAGGCATCCAGTGCAGCCGGCTCTGGGCGCACAGTGAATGAGGTAAACGTGTAGTCTCCGGTAATCACTTGCGGGTCAATGCCGGACTTGGTGCTGGCGCACCCACTGACGAGAAAGGCAAGCAGGACGAGAGGGGCAAAAATACGGGTAATCATAAAGGTCTGTATCAGATGGGACAGGCCCAGAACGGGCATAGAAGACAGAACGGGCATAGAAGAAAGGCATCCGGCTACCGGGAAGGGCAGAGGGTGTAGCCGGCAGTCGAGCCATTCGCAGAGGCCCGAAATGCGCGTTTTGTATAACCTGCCGCCAGGCCTGTTCCGCCCAGGTACCTGGCCAGCCGGCCGACGACCAGTTGTTTCCGTGCTCTTGCCCCCCAAGCAACTATGAGACGGATAAGTGCTTTAAGCGAGGAAAATATCGCAGACCCTTGCATCGAACATGTCCGATTCTACTCCTCGATCGTTTACCGTTGCCCTCGTTGGCCATCCCGGAGCCGGCAAAACCGCCTTGCACGCCGCGCTAAACGCCCAAGCCGGCCCAAACGATGTATTCACGTTTGTCGATCTGCCTGGGAGCCATGTGCTCGCGCCGAACACGGAGGACGAGCGGCAGGTTTACGACCGGCTGCTGGGGCGGCGGCCGGATCTCGGTGTCCGCCCAGACGCGCTCGTCGTGCTGACGGACGCCACTCGGTTGGAG
>JBCDHV010000383.1:0-4457 GCA_038749615.1 Bacteroidota bacterium | reverse complement strand
TGTCGCGCCACCCGGCCCAGCGCCAATAACAATCAGGTCGTAGCTCACGGATCGTACCGGTTGGGGTCCCGGTCCAGCGCGTCGAGGATGTCCTCGAGCGTCACCGGCGGCAGCGGCTCCTGCGGAATCTCCCGCCCAGCCACGAGCGACTGCATGGACCGTTGAGCGTCCATCGGAGAATCGTTTTGCCCGATCCAGTGCAGAACGAAGACCCGTCCCTGTTCATCCTCTATGCGCAGAAAGTTTTTAGTCGCAGCAGCCTCGTCAAGCATTTCGTAGATCTGCTTCTGGACATCTGAAGGAGTGTAGGTATCCATGCTAAGTCGGATAAACGAATAGTGTGCTTGGCTGCACGATATCTGCGGTAGGACCAAAGCTACCGGGCAGGTCTCATAGCAGAAGGGATAGGCAATCTTACGCGCGAGACCCCGGATTCAACAACTGGGCGATTCGCTAAACCGAGGATCTAGTTAGAAATCCCATTGCATTTGTACCTCGTAGTGGCGTGGTGCGCCCAGGAAGGCAGGGCGTTCGAGGGCGTAGTAGTCGAAGGCGTTGCGCGCATGAGCGGTGACACGGAGTCGGCTCCAGTCGACGCTGAGGCGGAAATCGACGAAGTGTTGGGCGACGAGCACGTCGGCGTTGGGGACGAAGCGCACGAAGTCGGAGTCGACGCGCCGCGGCCGGCTGGCAAAGCGGTAGTCCGCGCCAGCACGGAAGGGGCCGACGAGTTGGCCGTCGATGCCGGCTTTCAGCAGATGCCGCGGCCGGAAGGAAAGCTCCTGGCCGAGCGTCAGGTCGTCGCTGCGCATCAGGGTGTAGCCGAGGCGGAGCGTACGGTCGCCGGTGGGGGTGAAGGCGTCGAGGCCGATCTCCACGCCTCGGATGCGTGCCCGGGTGAGATTGACGAACTGAAACGCCGAGGCTTCGGGCTTGATGGCCGGCTCGATGAGGTCCCAGTAGTCGTTCCAGAACAGCGCCACATCGGTTTGCAAGCCGGCCCCGCCGCCGAATGGAAGCGTAGCGCGTACGCCGGCCTCGACGCTGCTGCTGCGTTCTGGCTGCAAATCGGGATTGCGCACGATGGGGAAGAAGGAGCGATCGTCTGCGAAGCGCTCGGCGAGGCTGGGGACGCGGAAACCTTGCCCGAAGCCGGCCCGCAGCGTCACGGCCTCGTTCAGTACGTAACTCCCTGAGAGTTTCGGGCTCAGCCGCGTCACGGTATCGCTCGCGTCGATGGCGTACCCGTCGAACCGAAGGCCGGCCACGACGGCGATGCGCTCGGTCACTTGCTCGTCCCACTGGGCAAACACTGCGCCTTCGGGTTGGCTGCCTTGCTCGTCGTCATCCCCCGTTCGAAAGAGGCTGCTGCGGGTGAGGAGCGCGTCGCCGCTGACGCCGAAGGTGAGCTGGCGCGACGCCTTCGGGGCCCAATCGAGTTGCCATTCGCCACCGTAGCGGACGCCCACTGTGCCGTCGGCGAAGCGCCGGACCTCACCCGTTTCGTCGCTGATTGGGCGAATGAGCGCCGCGAATGCACGCAGGCGGACGCTGTAGAACAGATCGGGAGCCAGCACATGCGTTAGCGTGGGCCAGAGGCTGAGCTGGAGCGTGTTGTTGTCGGTCGTCCCACTCGGCGGGCCATCGCGGGAGCCGGCGAGCACCACGTTGCCGGGCTGCAGGGCATCGCGGGAGCCGTTCCAGAACAGGAACGTGTCCTTCGTCCGGTTCAGCACGCCGGCGAGCAGGCCAACTTTCAGCGTCGGCTGAGGCCGCCAATCGACTTTCGCGTAGAGCTGGCTGAGGTCGAACTCGTTGAAGTTGAGGTAGCCGTCGTCTCGTTGGTAGCCGAGTTGAACCCAGCCGCCGAGGGTAGGAGAAACTTTGCGCGCATGGGTAATCGACGTGCCGAAGAACGGGCGGTAGGCGTCGCCTTCGGGCCACGTCTCGTACCAGACCTCGTAGCGGGCTGGCTGGTACGCGCCGGCAAAGGCCCGGACAGATGTTTCCGGCGTCTCGGGTGCATCCTTGGTGATGACGTTCACCACCCCGCCCAGCGCCCCGCCTCCGTACAGCGCCGATCCAGGGCCTTTGACCACCTCAATCCGTTCGATCTGCGAGAAGGGGAGGGCGTCGAAGGGAAAGCCGTCGCTGTCGGGCGTGAGGAGCGGGAGGCCATCGAGCAACAGGAGGACTCGGCTCCCGACGTTGTATGAGAAACCCGACGAGCCGCGCACGTTGACCTGGTTCTCCTGAACCTGCACGCCAGGTACGTAACGTAGCGCGTCGTCGAGCGCGACGATGTTGCGGGCTTCGAGATCTCGCGGAGCCACGACGCTCAAGCTGACCGGCACGCGCTGTTCGAGTTGTGCCCGCCGGCCGGCCGTCACCACGACCTCGCCAGACCGGATCGTAAGCTCGTTGATGCGAAAATCGACCGTCACCGTTTCTCCTGGTGCTACGGTTACCTCGCGTTCGGCACGCTCAAACCCAACCGCTGACGCCGCGAGTACGTACGCACCTGCCGGCACATTGGTGATACGGTACTGGCCCTCAACGTTCGTGGCAGCTCCCTGTGTAGTGCCGGCAAGGAGAACGTTGACGCCCGGCAGTGGCTCGCCAGAGGTGCCCGTGACGCTGCCGACGATGGTGCCTTGGGCCGCTGCCAGAGCCGGCAGTAGCCACAGGAGAGCTGCCCATTCCAACGTGCGAAGGGAAACGTTTGGCATCACGAGGGCGGAAACGGCGGGAGGTTGTCGAAATCGACGACGACGCGCACGGTGGTCGTTTCGCCAGCGGAGACTTCAAAGATGCCGTCGGTCAGGCCAAGCGGCCGCCAGTCGAGCAGCGCTGGGCTGAACTGTTGGGCGATGCCGTTGTAGAGGAAGACGCCAGGCTCGACTTCGCCAATGAGCACGGTGTCGGCCACGACGTTTCGGTCGAGCCCGTCCGAGATGGCCATGCGGTTGAGTTGGAAGAAGTCGGTGGTGTCCTGCGGCGTGAACCGCATGGCCACAAATCGGAGGTCGTTCGTACTCCGTGCCACCTCAGATTCCCAGGAGGCGGGCGCATCTTGGTAAGTAACGAGCGCCCGGATGGCCCCGGCAGGCGGCTCGGCCGGCGGTTCGAAGCCGTTGGAGCAGCCGGCAAGCGTGCACGTCAACGCGAAAAGGGATAGCCGAAACCGCAGCCAGGCGGCTGGCTCTCGCGCCGGAATCTGCACTTTACATTCTTTCATCCCCGAACTCTTTTCACTTAAAAACGTTAGCTCGCCGGTTTCCGGGACCATTACGGTCTTGTATCTTCGGAAATTATACCAAAAAGCTGATCCCGAAGCCGGCACCGTTTCGCATTTGGCGGATCCGTCGGTTTCACACGTAACTCTCCTGGTAGCGCTTTGGGCGGCACGCGCCGCCAGTCTGTCAGGAGCCGGATGCTGCTGGTTTTGTTCAGCCAGCGTTCGAATGAGTCCGTGATCGCTCTTGGGGTGAGAGCAGGCGAGGAGGAGTTGAGAGCACGAGGCCCTCAGCCTACTTCTTCTTTCCTTGGCTCGTCGACGGCAACCTGTCGGCCCCGCCTATCGCGCGTCGTGGATTCTTTACTGTACCGGCCGGTACAGTGCAGCGCCGTTGGGCCTGCCGGTGCCGGCTTTTTGAAACGCATTCACCCTTTTTCGTTTCACCGCTCGCCTACACCGACGCCGGAAAACAGCCGCGTTGAGCTAGACGTGCCGAGGTAGACGCCGGGTGCGGCCGTGACGCGCAGCCTGAGGCGCGCGGAACTGGCGCATTGGACGCCCTCGCGCATGCCTGCCCACCGAGGCCGGCCAGGAAGGCAGCGCGTCTTGCCATAGACGCGATGACGAGACGCTAGGAGTGCGCGCCCCGCGCCTCTCGGCCCGTATCGCCCGGCAGCCGCTGCCCAAGGCCCCACGCCGGACAGGCTTGAGCCGAAACAAACGCACGTACTTGTCTATGTCGACTGGCCGCGCCGTACAGGCTCCGACCGTCCATTTGGCCCATCTGGTTCTTCCACTGGCTCCGCGCTGGTGTAGGCCCTTCTTACGTCGCGTTCTGGTCTCGGCTCTGCCTCTTCTGCCGGTCAGAACCTGCTGACCGCGGCTACGGCTTGGCGAGCCGTTCCAGTCTAACCCTATGGCAAAGACGAAGAAAGAGATCGTCATTCATGCCAATAAAGACGAAGCACACATAGCGATTCTGGAAGACGGCGAACTCGCTGAGTTGCACGTCGAGAACTCCGAGAATACCCGCACCATTGGCGATATCCAGCTCGCGAAGGTTCGCAACTTGATGCCTAGCATCCAGGCCGCCTTCGTCGATATCGGGATGAAGCAGGACGCTTTTCTGCACTTCTCTGATGTAAGTGAGACCCTTCCGCAAACGCTCGAAATGCTCGGCGAGAAGGTCAAGGCGGCCGACTTTGCCGTGACGCTCCGG
>JBCDHV010000382.1:0-4458 GCA_038749615.1 Bacteroidota bacterium | reverse complement strand
TCCGTTCGAAGGCAACCCCGTTGCTACGAGCGTCGAGCAAGTAGCCGGCGAAATCCCGACGACGATCTCGCTCAGCGACAACTACCCGAACCCGTTCAACCCAACGACGACGTTCGAGTACACGGTCTCTGACCTGATGGATGTCCGCGTACGCGTCTACGACGTGACCGGCCGTCTGATCTCGACGCTCGTGGACGGCACCCAGCCGGCCGCGACGTACCGGGTCAGCTTCGACGCTGCGGGCCTCTCCAGTGGCACGTACTTCTACACGATCGAAGCCGGTACCCAGGCAATTACGAAGAAAATGGTGCTGCTGAAGTAACCAGCGCTGGTTCTCTGTAAGTGCGTCTCGCGACGTGCTAAACGGCCCCGCTCGGCAACGCTGAGCGGGGCCGTTCGTTTGCTGGGTATTGCCGCTCCAGAAACCCCATCCATAATCCGCCATACACCCCCGCATGCCACACCGCCACACTGCCACATCGCCACACCTCGCCTCCCGCATCGATGCCATCCAGGCCCGCATTGCCGAGGCGTGCCGGCGTGCTGGCCGCGATCCCAGAGACGTGGTGCTGGTAGGCGTAAGCAAGACCCATCCTCTGCCGTTCGTGCGAGAAGCTGCCGAGGCCGGCATCTTTGACTTTGGGGAGAACCGGCCCCAGGAATTGGAGCAAAAGGCCGAAGCGCTGCCCGGAGAAGTAGCTGGTGGGCACGTACGCTGGCACATGATCGGGCATCTTCAACGCAACAAGGCCAAAATCATCGCGGAGCACGCCGACGTGTTTCACGGGCTCGACAGTGTGCGTCTGGCGAATGCCCTTTCGAGCCGGCTTGAAGATGCCGGCCGGCTGCTGGCCTGTTTCATTCAGGTCAACATTTCAGGGGAGGACTCGAAGTATGGCGTCGAGCCCGAGGAACTGCCGGGATTGATAGACCACGTGGCCGGCTTGCCAGGAATCGACCTGAAGGGGCTCATGGGCATGGCCGCCTATTCCAACGACCCCGAGACGGCCCGCCCGGCTTTCAGACGACTCCGGGAGCTCCGGGACGCGCACGTGCCGGCTGCTCCATGGCTTTCGATGGGCATGAGCGGCGATTTTGAGGTCGCAATCGAAGAAGGAGCCACGCACATCCGCGTGGGGTCCGCTATCTTCGGCCAGCGCTAACCCGTCGAAACACCACCACGGCCGTACCGTTCGACTTTCGTTTATCCGAACTACCCAACGCCGGCCCGCCGATCGACCAACCCGGCCTTCCCTGACCTCTCGTATCCACCGAGTACCCCGTCCAGCACCGTCTGACTGACAGCGTTTGACTGACAGCGTCTGACCAACACCAGCATCCCATGCGACTCAAGCCCCTCGACATCAAGAAGCACGCCTTCCGCCAGGCCGTGCGCGGTTACGACAAGGAAGATGTCCGTGCCTTCCTCGCCATCGTTGCGGATCAGTTCCGGCAGCTTCAGGACGAACTCGGCCGGCTCCGCACACAAATGGACGAAGCCAAGGCCCGTCTCGGCCACTACGCCCGTGTCGAAGAAGCGCTTCAGGAAGCGCTTCGGACGGCCCGCGAGACCTCGAAGCAAAAAATCGAGGGGGCTCAGCGAGAGGCTGAAGTGATTCTCCGGGAAGCCCGTTCCGCCTCTGAAAATGCGGAGCGCGAGGCCGAGCAAACCCTCCGCGAAGCGTCCATCGATGCACGCCGCATCCTGCAAGACGCCGAGCGTCAGCGCAACGAAATCGTCTCCGATCTCGGCCAACTCGAAGGCCGGCGCGACGAAGCCGTCGCCCAGATTCGCGGTTTTCTGATCTCCCAGATGGAGATGCTCACCAACTTCGAAGGCCGGCGTCAACTTGGCTCTGGCCAGAGTTCGAGCAACCTGTTTCCCATCCAACAAGCTGGACGGGCTGAGACTGAGGACGAAGAGACCTACACTGATGCATACGAGGACGTCTTCGAAGAAGGCACCACTCCGGATGCCGGCGCCGCAGGGTATGCTGAAGCCAAGGCCCAGGAGGACGCTCTTGCAGAAGTAGAAGGCTCCGAAGAAGTCTTCGGGCAGGGCGACGCATCAGAAGCCGCCCTGTTCGAGGACGAGGCCGCTGACCTAGTAGGCGAAGAAGAGGGACCTGCCCTCAGCGAGGCCGAAGACGAGTTCGAAACGGACCTGTACAGCGAAGACGACCTGTTCGGCAGCGACGACCCGGACGAGCTGATCGATTACGAGCCGCCGCCGGCGCTGTACCGGACCTCCGCATCCACTGAGCCAACTGAAGAGTTTGCGGTGCCGTTCTACGATGTACCCAACGCTGAAGACTTGGAGCAAGCCGGCGCAGAACTCCCGGCCTTCGACGCCGGTCTAGTGGAAGACACTCCACTCGCGGCCGACTACGAAGACTTCGAAGTCCCCGACTTCAATGCCTTTGCCGAGGCCGCTACGGCAGCTGACACGGTGGAAAACGAGCCAGAGGCCTACACGCCCCCTGCATTCGACGAGCCCGCATTTGACGAGCCTGCGTTCGACGATGCGCCTCCGCCAGCCACCGAGGAAGACCGGAAGACCATCAACGATCTCTACGCCTCCCGAACGGGCCGTTCAGGGAGTGGATGGCGCATGCGCGAGATGGTCTCGAACGACGAAGACGAGCCGGCCGGTGGGCAGCCTTCTGTACCTCCCGGTGGCTACCGCCCACCTTCGGACGATCCCGATATCGAAGAGATCAACCGTATCCGCAAGATCCTGGACGACTTCAACTCCACTCGAAAGTAAAACTAGACCACCTTGACTCCCCAAGAGCAACTTCAGGCCACGGCTGACGCCTCCGAGGTTATTCGTACCCATCTATCCGAGGCCGGCCTTGAACCGCGCGTTGGGATCATCCTCGGCACGGGCCTTGGCAAGTTGGTCGAGGAGATCGACATCGCCGGCTCGGTCTCGTACGACGATTTGCCGCATTTCCCTGTGTCCACCGTGGAGTCCCATCATGGCCGGCTCATCATCGGGACGCTGGGGGGTGTGCCCGTGCTGGCCATGCAAGGCCGGTTTCATCTCTACGAAGGGTATTCGGCTCAGCAGATTGTCTTCCCTGTCCGGGTCATGAAGTCGCTTGGTATCGATACGCTACTCGTGTCGAATGCGGCCGGCGGCATGAATCCGAACTTCCGCAAGGGAGACCTGATGCTGATTACCGATCACATCAATCTTCTCGGCGTCAATCCGCTGATCGGAGCGAACGTCAACGAATGGGGGCCTCGCTTCCCAGACATGAGCGAGCCGTACGATGTCGACTTGCGCGAGCAGGCGCAGCAGGTTGCGCTCGACGCCGGCATCAAGTTGCAGACGGGGGTGTACGTCGCCGTCGCCGGCCCCAACCTGGAAACCAAAGCCGAGTACCGCTTTTTGCGCGCTATCGGTGCCGATGTGGTCGGGATGAGTACCGTACCCGAAGTCATCGCCGCGCGGCACATGGACATGCGCGTCATGGCGATCTCGGTCATCACAGACGAGTGTTTCCCCGATGCCCTCGAGCCGGTTTCCATTCCTGAAATCCTCGCCGCTGCTGCCACGGCAGAACCCAAACTGACTACGGTGTTCAAGCGCGTCGTGGACGCGCTTTAATTATGAATTGGGATGTATGATTTATGAATTGGTCGGATCGCCGCGCTGAGCCTGTAAGCCGAGCGTAACCCCCGCTGAGGAAAACATAGACTGGTGGAGACCTAGCTGGACGGACTGATCTGGCTAAACCTGCCGCTCCTCATAAATCATACATCCCAATTCATAATTCCGAACCTGTCCCCGTAAAGACGTTGCATGCAACGTCTCGGCCGGATGTCGCCGTGGCTACATTCTGACGCTTCTAACTCCGCAAATCCCAACGCCCCATGACCGCCACCGACACGCTCCACACCCTCGCCGCCAACACGATCCGTGGCCTCACCATCGATGCCGTCGAGGCTGCTCAATCGGGCCATCCGGGCATGCCGATGGGCATGGCGGACGCTGCCGTGGTGCTGTGGACGAAGTACCTGAAATTCGACCCGACGCAGCCCGACTGGTTCGACCGGGATCGGTTCATCCTGTCGGCCGGCCACGGGTCTATGCTCATCTACAGCCTGCTCCATCTCGCCGGCTACGATCTGCCGATGGAGGAGTTGAAAAACTTCCGGCAGTGGGAGAGCCGGACGCCAGGGCACCCGGAAAATACCCACACGAAGGGCGTCGAGACGACGACGGGGCCGCTAGGCCAGGGGATTGCGAACGCGGTCGGGTTCGCGCTGGCTGAGCGGCATTTGGCCGCTGTGTTCAACACAGACGAGCACACCATCGTCGATCATTACACGTACGTTTTTGCGTCCGATGGTGATCTCATGGAAGGTGTTGCCTACGAAGCCTGTTCGCTTGCCGGCCACTGGAAACTCGGCAAGTTGATCGTTTACTACGATGACAACGATGTAACC
>JBCDHV010000381.1:0-4476 GCA_038749615.1 Bacteroidota bacterium | reverse complement strand
GGAAGCGTGCTCACACGTAAATCGATGGCTGTGCCGGCGTCGTTGAACCGGATTCGTCCGTCTTGTGGCCGGCGCCGTTCCGCGATGTCGAGGTCTGCCATCACCTTCAACCTGGACGCGACGGCCGAGGCCTGGATGCCGTTGATCTGGCCGGCCTCCCGCAAGACTCCATCGAGTCTGAACCGCACCCGGAGTGTATGCTCAAAGGGCTCGATGTGGAGATCGCTTGCGCCCTGCGCAATGGCCTGGCGAATCCATGCATCCGCCAACTGCTGAGCGCTCCCGGTGGTCAGAAAAGGGTCGGCTTCAGGCGCAACGTCCACGCGGTCTGGTACGCGGAGCGGAAGGTCCAACGCAGGCTCTGCGACACGAGACAGTTCGAACGCGCCAGCCAACAGCCGGACCTCACGAAGGACGGAGGAGGGAGGCGTTCGGTGGTAGAAGAGGTAGGCCGGCTGATCGGCCTCTGCGGGTCTGAAGTCGAGCTGATGGGCCCGGCAAAGGGCGTCGAGCCGGTGGGAAGGGGAGAGGGCAGGCATGTCCGGGGTTTACCAGGACATGCGTAATTTCCCCGGAAAATGGGCAGAAAAATGCCACTGCGGCCTCGGAGCGGCGAGGGGCCGGCGGCTACTCCATCTCCGCAGAATCCGGGCGTACCGGGCTAGGAAACGGCCCGATGCCGAGCAGGTTGGCCAGCCGGCTTGGGACTTCGGTGTTGTCGAAGATGCCCTCGAAGTGATGAGACCCCGGGCCCTGGGCGAAGAACGGCACGTACTGCGACGTATGCTTCGTGGTCAGCCAGTGGACGATGGCCTCGCCGAGCCGGTACTTGCCTTGGGTGATCCCGACCCCCCCCGTATCGTGGTCCGCGGTCAACAGAACGAGCGTATCGCCTTCATCCGAGGCGAGCTGCAAGCCGGCCGTCACAGCCGCATCGAGTTCGACCATGCCCCGCCGCACGCGACCGAGATTGTTGCGGTGGCCGGCCGTATCGGTTTCTTCTTGCTCGATGAAGAGAAAAAACGGCCGGCCGGTCGCGGCGAGGCGCTCGAAGGCGAACCGCGTGACGTCCTCCAACGGAGGGCCTGCGTATCCAAAGAAGCTTCGCCCCGGTAAAGTCACCAGGAGCCGGTCTTCGGGTGCCGTCTGCGGGAAACCGATCTCGTTGCTCACCACAAAGCCGCTCGAACGGGCCAATTCCAGCACGTCAGGAGACATGCTATAGTCTGCCCCGCCAATGATCAGATCCATGGGGGAGGTCGCGAGCTGGCGGGCAATGCGTTGGGTGCTGTCGCGGTTGGCAACATGGGCAGCAAAGGCCCCGATGGACGCATCGGTTACGTAGCTCGATGTCACTAGCCCAACGGCAAAGCCCTGGGCCTTCAACCGCTCCGCAATCGACTCGACGGGGCCGTCCGCTGTTGCACCAACCATCCGGTTGTTCGCCTTGTAGCCTGAAGCGAGCGCTGTGGCGCCGGCGGCTGAATCCGTGACCAAATCATTCGCCGAGTACGTGCGCATGAGACCGACGGCCTCCATTCGTTCGAACCCAAACGCTCCCGCCGGCCCGTGTTCGAGTGCTGACGTGGCGGAGAGCATCGACGTACCCATCCCGTCGGCAAGAAACAGTACGACGTTGCGGACGAGCCCAGAATCTGCGGCGGCATCAGGCTGTTCGAATCGCGCAACTCGATCCTGGACGGGGAATGCCTCAGACGTGTAGTCGAGGCGGGGAGGTTCAACCGTGATGTCTTGACGCTTGAGATACTGGAGCGTGCCGAAGAGCAGAACGGCGAGCAGGCCGAGGGCAAACACAAACCCTCCAAAAAACCAGATCCAACGTTTCATGTACAAGGTTCGCGAAACAGCAAAAATCGATCGGTGTAGTCACTGGGCCTAAACCGCACTGCTCGGCGCGTGATCCTCGTAGCTGGAATCCTCGACGCAGCGCGGACCCTGACGACCGACCCTGACTCCCGCACGCATGGCCGACGAGTTCCGTGCCGAAGCCGTTCAGCAGCTCGTGCGAGTTGCGTCCGATGGAGCCTACGCAGCTCGGCTGCCGGGCTCTGACGAGGCACGCGGGCTCACCGCATCAGTGCTCCGGTGGAGGCGGTACTTGGATTTCTTACTGGCTAGTGCCTACAGAAGCCGGCTGGCGAAGTTGGAGCCCCGGCTGCGAGCCATTCTGCAGGTGGGGGTCTATGAGCTCGTGCTGGGAGGGACGCCGGCGCATGCCGCCGTGAATGAGTCCGTAGACTTGGCAAAGTCCCTCGTACGTCCCGGAGCCGGCCGGCTCGTCAACGGCGTGTTGCGAACCATCGAGCGGTCCATGGACCAGCTACCCGAACCCGAGGGTGCTCTGGAGGAGCGCTTGGCCATTCGATGG
Organism: Bacteroidota bacterium; assembly: GCA_038749615.1. Classification (GTDB taxonomy): domain Bacteria; phylum Bacteroidota; class Rhodothermia; order Rhodothermales; family DATKEJ01; genus JBCDHV01. The sequence continues at coordinate 2,087 of JBCDHV010000381.1, read as the reverse complement.
TCACACCCGACGTGGATGGTCCGGCGATGGCTCCAGCAGTTTGGCGAAGCATCGACGCGCATGCTCCTTGCATTCAACAACCGCGTCCCGGTTTACACCGTCCGCGCGCATCCGGTTAGGCTTGAAGTAAGCGCACTGGCCGAGCGGCTGGAGGCACTCGGGGTCCGCCCGATGCCTTCTCGGTGGCACAGCGAGTATCTGCAGGTGCAGCGCACAGGCCCCGTGGTGAGGTCCGAGTTGCTCACCGAGGGAAAAGCGGCGATCCAGGACGTTGCCGCGGGGCTGGTGGTGAACGTCCTGTCGCCCGTGGCTGGGGAACGGGTGCTCGACATGTGTGCGGCACCTGGCGGGAAGGCCACCCGCATTGCACACGTGCAAGGAGATGGCGGAGACATCGTCGCCGTGGATCTGAACAGCCGGCGGGTCCGGCTCGTGCGGCGGGCCGCGCAACAACAAGGTCTCAACAGTATCGACGTCCGTGCGGGGGATGTGACGGAATTGGCTGCCGGGTTTGATCCGTTTGATGCCGTTCTGTTGGACGCACCCTGTTCCGGCACAGGCGTACTCAGCAAGCGTGCTGATCTGCGTTGGAACCGGCACGAATCGGACCTAGCCGAGCTGATCGCATTGCAGGATCGGCTTCTCGATACCGCTGCACGTGCCGTAAAACCGGGAGGCCGGATCGTCTATTCCACCTGCTCGCTCGAGCGCGACGAGAACGAAGAGCGGGTCGACGCATTCGTGAGCCGGCATCCAGAGTTTGAGGTGCGAGACGTCGCTGGGCGGGTTCCTGAACCCATGCGTACAGCGGCAGGGGATTATGCAGCCCAGCCCCATTTGCACAACACCGATGGTGCGTTCGCGGCCTTGATCGTTCGTGCTCAGACCGGGTGAAGGGCCAGGCTCACGGCCGCTCGATTCTGTATGTACACCCCTGGGGCTACGTGAGATATCCCATTCCTGGTCCTTCTATGCAGGTTGATCTATAACATGAAGATTAATTGTGCACATAAGTCGTATTTATTTCCATTATGTGTCTAAATATCTGAAAACACTTAAAATCGGGAGAGGATGTTCTATATTAGTCTTTTCGGACACGTACTGTTTGGCTTCGGCCTGCCTCTCGCGCTTAGGCCGCTGGATTGAGCCTCAATACACACGTTTGGCTAATCCCCCCGCACTCCTCCTCCCTTCCCCGGCTCAGGACCTCTCATGACAGCCAGCGACATCTGCCGGCTCATACATCTCTACGAGGTGTACGAGTCCGAGCATTCACATCCCAATTTCGAACAATTCTCGATCTGGCTCTTCAAGGCGCTGGACTCAGACTCCACCGAAGGAGAGTCTGCCGACGGGCAACGCCTTGCAGACCGGGCGCATCGGACGATGCATCGCATCGAAAAGTATGTGGCCCTCTACGCAAAGAAGGTACTGCGCGAACTGCCCGTGAGTACCATGGAGGATTACTACTTTCTCGAAGCCATTGACCTGCTGGGCAGTGCACCGAAGAGTGAGGTGTACAATGCCACGGTCACCGAAACGACCACGGGCGCTCAAATCCTAAAGCGTCTTCAGCGGCTCGGGTTGATCTCAGAACGTCCCGACGAAGTTGACCGCCGGGTGAAATTGGTTACCCTCACGGATGAGGGCCGGGATGTGCTCGAACAGGGCCGGGCCGGCTTCGCCCGTGTAGCTCAACTTCGCTTCGGTAACATGGCGGCGTCAGACCGCGACACGCTGAGCGAGTCGCTGCGCTACCTCGAAGCATTTCACTCTGACATTCACAGTCAGCACCGGAGTGACGAGACATTCGAGCAGCTTTTTGTCCGGGCCTTGCCCAGTTGAAGCCGGCGCTGAAGCAGCCGAACGGAGAGGGCGCAGAAGCTGTTTTGGATGAATGATTTTGGGCTCCACTCCCGACGAGTGTTCGCTCGCTCCAAACTGAACATCAAAACAGCTTGTCAGTGCTATGACAAGTTGAAAGGGCACTTAGTTGACGACGAGCGGCCGGACGGTGGCATGCTCTCCGGTGCGGGCTCGGCAGAGGTAGGAGCCCGCAGAGAGGCCGCCAAGCTGGACGGGGAGGG
>JBCDHV010000380.1:0-4483 GCA_038749615.1 Bacteroidota bacterium | reverse complement strand
GTTGGACGCGTAGGCTAAACATCAGAAGCAGTGATCACCCGCAACCCGCCACAGGCGCGAAGCGCGCAACCTGCCACGGTGCAAGGCACCTGCCGCGGCACCTACCTAAACCCAACCTTTAACCCGAAGCTTGGGATTAGCGGAAGCTGGTTGATCCGGCGGAGGGTGAAGATATCGAGGTAGAACAGGTTGCGCCGGTCGTAGGCGTTGATCAGGCCAATTTGCAGGCCGGCATTGGCACGGTCGCCGATGGCGAAGTCGCGCTCCAGCGAGACATCGAGACGGTGGTAGACGGGGAGCCGGCCTCCATACGGCTCGGAGTAGAGCACGCGCGCATCACCAGGCTCTTCGAGCACGTTCCGAAGCGAATCGAGCAGCACGTACGTGTCGAAGCCGGCACTCTGGCTGAACGGAAGGCCGGAGCCAAGCTGCCAGCGCACGCTGAGATCGAAGCCGTACACGTCGAGCTGGGCCACCGCGTTGAGCTGGTGCCGGCGGTCGTGCGAGGGGTTGAAGGTGATCTCATCGGTGCCGAACCAGATCTCCAGCGATTCCTGCTGCGCGTCGTAGGCGACTTCAGAAAGGCCATAGCTCAGATAGCCGTAGAACCGTGGCGTGTTGATCTCCATGTTCAGGTCGACCCCGTAGACGCGGCCATCGGCCGGCTGAAGGCCTGTGCTGAACCGCGGGAACGAGGTGAACTCGTTGATCAGCAGGTTGTCGAGCGTTTTGTAGTAGCCTTCGAGACCGATGTTCAACCAGCGGGTCGGCTCTACCTCGTACCCGAGGATGGCGTGCATCGCACCGGGTACGTCGTCGCCGACGGGCGAGGTCACCCAGGCGGTGAAGACATCGCCTGCGTCGCGGCGGTCCACCAAGCCGGCGAAGTCCTGCCGGTAGAGGCCCCACGCCGCGCTGATTTGCTGGTTGCCTTCCGGGCCGCCGGGCCGCCAGATGACCCGCGCGCGAGGCTCAATGGTCGCCTTGCCACGGAACGAGGAGAACCGAATCCCGGGCCGCAGAATGAACCGGTCGCTCAAGGGAATGGCGGACTCGACGAACGCGCTCGCTTCGGTCAGGAATTCTTCGCCCTCGTCGATTTCCTGGAAAAGACCGCCCAGATTGTATTCGAGCTTGACGTTCCGGACTTCCAGGCCGGCGTCGATCTCGGTTTCACCGAGCGAGTAGGTGAGCGATGCGCTCGCATTCGTCGTCTGTACGGCCGAGGTGCGCTCGGGGCTATCGGCTGGGCCGAAGGTGTTCTCCAGCCGGCTGTAGCTCCCCAAGACGGTTGCGAGAATTGGAAGGGTGCTGGGGACGTGCAGGAAGCGCACACCGTAGGCTTGGTTGTCCCAGACCACCTGGTCGTCGTTGGTGTTGAGCGCCGAGGTTTCTGCGTCGGTGAGCTCTTCGAGGCCGGAGAGATTCCCGCGGTCGTACGTGCGCAGGGCCGTGACGGAGACGCTGTTGGTGGTGTTGATGTCGACGTTCAACTTGCCGAACCGGTCCCAGAAGAGATAGGGTAAGTCCTGGTCGAGCAGGTCGGGCGAGGTGTCTTCGATGATCGATTGCCGGGCCGAGAGCAAGATCGACGCCCGGTTCGGCACGATCGGACCCTCGACGAGCCCAGTCACGAGGAACGGGTCGATAGAAGCCGTGCCGGCGAAGCTGCGCGAGTTGCCGGAGCGCGTCTTCACGTCCAGCACCGACGAAATCCGCCCGCCGTAGCGCGCACCGAATCCGCCGGCATACACGTCGGTCGACTGGATGATGTCGCTAGGAAAAGCGGAATAGAACCCGATGACGTGGAACGGCTGGTAGAGCGGAATGCCATCGATGAGCGACAAGTTCTCGGTCGGCGTGCCGCCCCGGACGAACAACTGTCCGCCCCGGTCGCCCACGGCCACGACGCCCGACTGCGTCTGGAGGTAACTCGCGAGGTCAGCACTCACGCCGGCGGTCGGGACGCGCTCGATATCGGCGGCGCGAACGGTCGACAAGCCGGCGGCCTGCATGCCGGCAGCGCCCTCGGCCTCGGCCTCAACGACGATCTCGCCGCCTTCGATGGCCGCGATTTCCAGATCGTAGCGCCGCGTGACGATTTCTTCGGCTGCAAGGGTGAGCTCCTCTTCGATCTCCTCATACCCAATGAACGTGGCCCGCAATACGTAGGAGCCGACCGGAATCCGGTTGAGGATGAAGTAGCCGTCGCTGTTGGTGGCCGCGCCGTAGAACGCGCCGTCGTCGTTGCGGAGCGTAACGTTAACGCCGAGCATGGCCTGCCCGTCGGACGCGTCGCGCACGAACCCGCGCACGGTAGCCGTCTGAGCAAGAGTGGAAGCAGCCGTGGCGAGCACGAAAAAGCCGGCAATCAACAGCCGGCAGCGGGAAAGTCGAATCACGATGTGCAGCAGAGTGGGGAATGAGGTGGAGCACAGATGATACGGCGGCGCTAGGGCAACGAAAAGGGGATTTCTGAACACCCTGATGGCCATTCCTGAAAGAAAACCTCGTCAGGTAGGAGCACACTCCTAACTCTAAGATGCGTCGTTACTTCATGCGCTTCCTGTCTTGCCTGCTCATGTTGTTTTTGGCAGGTTCTACTCATGCCGGCACTCAGATCACCGTCAACTCGCTCTTCGACACCGACGCTGACGACGGCCAGTGCACGCTGCGTGAGGCGCTTCTGGCTGCCAACGACGACGCGGCCTCGGGTGCCATGGCCGGCGAATGCCCAGCCGGCGATGGGGACGATGTCATCTACCTCGATCTGACCGGCACCATCATCCTGCAGTCCGATCTCCCCGACATCATGGAATCGGTTTCCGTCATTGGCCGAGGCGTGGATGCGACCTGGATCGATGGCGCGGGCCTTCACGGAGGGTTCTACTCAATCAGGTCGGGCATTGACCTGACGCTCAGAGGCCTGACCATTTTCCGCACGAGGCGAGGGCCGGGCGAGGCATCCGCCGCGTCTGTGGGGCCGGGTTCGGCGCTCACCATCGAGTTCGTCCGCTTCTTCCGCATCCAACACGACGTCGGATTTGGCAGTGTGAGCTGCGCCGGCGGTACGCTCGACATGCGCTGGAGCACGGTCGAGGAAGCAGACGATGACGACGTGTCGGACGCGGCCATAAACGTACTCGGGTGCGACGGTGAGATCGCGTACACAGTGATCGCAAACAACGATGCGACGGGCATCTTCGTCCAGAACAACCTGAGAACCGGCGAGTCGACGTCGTTCGACATCCGGCACACCACCCTGAGTGCTAACGGGGACGGCTTCAGCACGGGCGGTATCATGTTCAGGCAAACCGCTGCCTCCTCCGGCACGATGACGCTCAACATCGTGCATTCGACGCTGACCCTCAACGGCGTCGCACCGGACTTGGCCGCTGCCGGCCTGGACGCTGGCGGGGCCAGCAACACGCTGAACATCGGCAACACGGTGATCGCCGGAAACATCGGATTCACCAACGACGATGTGAAGATCAACGCCGCCGTCACCGTCAACTCGCTCGGCCACAACTTCATCGGCGATAACACCGGGGCCGAGTCCGACTTCCCCGTTGGCGAGCCCAACAGTAACGGCGACTACGCCGGCAAGGCAGGCGCTGTGCTCGACGCGCGCTTGCAGCCGCTGGCCTTCAACGGCGGTCCGACGGCCGTCCACCTGCCCAGCCTCTCGTTGCCGGTCAGCCTGTTGCTTGACAAAGGCTCCTGCGCCGGCCAACCGCACGATCAGCAGGGCCGCGCCCGCGTCTTCGACTTCCCCGGCATCGCCAACGACGACGACGGCTGCGACATTGGGGCCGCCGAGGCGCTCGCCGGCCGGCTCCCGCTCGTCCTCGGGGCCACGGCCTACCTCTACGGCGCCTACGACGCCTCAATCGTCCAGATGCGCGAGCATCCGGCACGGCCGGCGAGCCAGCCCTACAACACGCCCCCGTGGAACTACTCCGGCTCTGAGAGCTCGGCGATCAGCAGCGGTGTGGCCGACTGGGTGCTCGTGCGGCTGCGCGAAGACGCGCCCGACGGCCCCATCGCCGACACGGGCGCGGGCCTGCTCGATGTGAGCGGCAAGCTGATCAAGGCCGGCGGCTCCGGCGCGTTCCCCGTCGGTACGCTCAGCACGCCGCCGGGGGCGTACTACGTCGAACTGCTGCACCGCAACCACGTGCCGGCGGTGAGCCGGATGCCGGCGTTTTTGCGTCCAACATCAAGTGCGGGCGTGGACCTCAGCGACCCGGTTCAGGTGCTGGGCACGAACGCGACGGGCGAGACGGTGGATCAGAAGTTCTTTGCGCTCTGGCCGGGCGATGCGGATGGGAGCGGGGCCGTCGAGCCGGCTGACGCGCAGACGTATTTCCCTCAAAAGGGACAGAGCGGTTACCTGAGCTTCGATTTCGACTTCGACGGTGATGTCGACGCGGCAGACGTGGTGCTGATGTTCACGGTCGGGCACGGGCGGTAGGCTCCCGCT
>JBCDHV010000379.1:0-4487 GCA_038749615.1 Bacteroidota bacterium | reverse complement strand
GGCTTCCATGAGCGCGTACGCCCCGAGGCCGATCCATAAACTGTAGGCAAAGAAGCTGGCTACGAACGAGTAATCGCGTTCCCTTGGTTGGAGCGGCGTCTGGTTCAGATACAAAATGATCGCCGCCCCGGTCACGAAGAACAGAATGCCGACCGAGAAGGCCCGCCTCCAGTCGTTTCGGATGTGATAGACGAGACCGATGATACCGAGTAAGAAGGGCAAGGCGAAGTAGCCATTTCGGCTTGCCTCCTCACTGGGGGTGAGCGATCGGAACTCGGGCTGCTCACGCATGAACCCAGGTTTCCAGGTCCAATCGGCACCCTGGACATCGCTTGCCCGGCCGACGAAATTCCAGAAGAAATACCGCCAGTACATCTCGCCCATCTGGTACTCGAGGAAGAAGTCGAACTCCGAGTTGTACGTGGCGTAGACGCGCTGGTGATTCGGATCGGGCGAGTACATGCGCGGCGTGATCGGGGCCGACCCGTACTGCTCGCGCTTGAGGTAACTCACGACGGCTTCCAGGTTCTCCGGATCGTTCTCGTCGATGGGCGGATTGGCCTGGCTGCGAATGATGATCAACGCGTACGTCGAATACCCGATCAGCACCACCATGAAGCCGATGCTCAGCACGTTGGCGGCGGCCATCCGGTTCTTGTGCGTGTAGTAGATCGCAAACAGCACGACGCCCACGATGAGCCCGATCGTGAGCGTGCCGCTGCCCGTGGCCCGCGCCAGATCCGGTAGGTAGATGACCACACCCGGGTAGATCGCGAAGAAGATCAGGCTGGAGACGACGCCGGTGACGGCCAGATAGCCAAAGCGCTGCGTGCCGGTCCATTCCGGCTTGTCGAACACCTGGAAGAACACGATGAGCGCCACGAAGAAGAGCGCGAGCAGGTTCAGCAGGTGAATCCCGAGGGCAAGCCCGAACAGATAAGCGATCACGACGAGGTAGCGGCTCGTCGTGGCCCCGAAGGCCACGCGCCGGCCCGGTTGGTCAGACTCAGCGATTTCGCGCCGGATGAGGATCGCCCAGCGCATGATGAGCCAGACCACAGCGGCGGTGAAGAACATCGAGAGGGCGTACACCTCGGCCTCGACGGCATTGAACCAGAAGCTGTCGGTAGCGGCAAACGTCAGCGCGCCAATCGCGCCACCGAGCAGCGTCATCAACCGCTCCGTGAACGTCATCTCTTCTGGATCCCCTCGAAATTCCTCGATGAGGTGGACGATGATGTAATGCGCAAACAACACCGTCAGCGCACTCGCCACGACGCTCATCATGTTGACGGCGAGCGAGACGTAGGCCGTCGGGACGAACATCGAGAAGAAGCGCCCGAGCAGCATGTAGAACGGCGCGCCCGGCGGGTGCGAGACCTGCAGCCGGTTGGCAATCGCGATAAACTCGCCACAATCCCAGAACGACGCCGTCGGTGCCACCGTCAGGACGTAGAGCCCAAAGGCGTACAGGAAGACGAAGAGACCGAACAAGCGGTCAATGACGCGGTGTTGCATGGGGGTTGGTTGGGTGGTGGATGGTTGGGCAGGTCTAGCTCATCGGTGAACGGAGGCGCAGACCTGTAGAGACGCTGCATGCAACGTCTCCACGGGGGTGGCGACGTTGTTCAACCGGGCGCCATTCAATGAGGCCATTCGTTTTGGGCATCGCGGATCAGCCGGGCGAGGTCGGCGGGCGAGCGTTCGCCCCAATTGCCGAGGTAAGCCAGCGTTCCGTGACGGAAGATCCACATCGACGGGGTCCATGTTAGCGGAAGATCCATGAACGTTCGCCGGCGGTTGATTCGTTCGGCGCTCGGGCCGAAATCGGGTTGCGCGAGAACAGTGACGTCTTCTGGCAGTCCGTTGTCGTCGAGCAACGCCCGGTCGGTCTCGCCATCATTGTAGACGGTGACGAAGACGAACCGCACGTCAGGATGGTCGGCCACGGCGCGGGCGAGCCCGCCTTTCAGTTCCGCATTCGAGTTGCCGCACCACGGCGCCCAGAACTGCACGACGGTGATCCCCGGCTCTTCGATCAATGCGGCGACCTCGAACTCGGTCTCCGTCCATCCATCAGCCGGCTCGTCGACGGCTTTCCGGTCGATAGCAGTCATGTCCTCTTTCTCCGGGCAAGGCGACGTGCCATCCGGGCCGCAGGTTTGGGCGGTGACGACGGCCGGGAGGGCGAGGGCGAGCGCGAAAAAGCAGGCGCGGAGGGGCCCGATTAGGGGCTGAGGGGCTAAGGTGCTAGAGGGCATAGGGGCATGGGGTTGGGAACTGAGGGTTGGAGCAGGATCGCAGGGCGATTTTCGTGGCGGAGGCCGTGGCGTCAGGTTATTTGACGGTCAGGAAGGCGCGGACTTGGAAGAAGCCGACCGTCTTCAGCTCCTGAGCCCCTATGCCCCTCTGATCCTCAGCACCTCTGTTCCTCTGACCCTAAGTCACCGTCCTGAAACCACGATGACCAATTCCCCGCGCACTTTAGTCTGGGCCGCGAAATACGAGTGCACGTCGGCCAGCGTTCCGGTTTTGACCTCCTCGAAGGTCTTCGTGAGCTCCCGCCCGACGGCTGCCGGCCGATTCTCCCCGAACGTTTCAACAAACTGGCCCAGCGTTTTGACCAGCCGGTGGGGCGACTCGTAAAACACCATCGTGCGTTCCTCCTCGGCCAACTCACGCAACCGGGTCTGCCGGCCCTTCTTCGGCGGCAAAAAACCCTCGAACGTAAACCGGTGCGTGGGGAGTCCACTGGCCGTAAGGGCCGGCACGAACGCCGTGGCTCCCGGCAGGGCCACGACGCGAATCTCCTCGCGGTGGCACTCGCGCACGAGATAAAACCCAGGGTCCGAAATGCCTGGAGAGCCAGCATCCGATATCAGCGCGACGGTCTCGCCGGCCTTCATCCGCTCGATCAACTGCGGTGTCCGCGAACGCTCGTTGTGATCGTGGTAGCTGAGCCGGGGCGTCTCGATGCCGTGATGGCGCAAGAACACACCAGACGTTCGCGTATCCTCGCACGCAATCACGTCGGCTTCCTGCAAGACCCGCAGCGCCCGCAGCGTGACGTCGTCAAGGTTACCGATGGGGGTAGGGACGAGGTAGAGCATGTTCGCTTCGCTCACGTGGAGGAGTGGCCACGGGAAGAGGTGGAAGAGTGGGGGACAATATGAGGCGTATCGCCGGCCCAGAGCATCCTAAACACGAAAAACTAAACACTAAACATGCGCATGGCGAAGCCTGTCGGAATGATGTCGACGGACCGAATGCGCCCTAGATCATAAATCGGAGAATTCCGGGTTAGCGTGGCACTGTCTGCGCGCGCGCGCGTACCATGCCATCCTAAGCCCAGACCAGATTTACAGTTAGCTTCTTTCCCACATGGCTGAAGAACGGAACCCCAACGAGGAGCCGTCCGAGGAGGCACCGCGCGCCAATATTATTACGATCGACATCGAGGACGAAATGAAATCGTCCTACATCGACTATTCAATGTCGGTGATCGTGAGCCGGGCCTTGCCGGACGTGCGTGATGGCCTCAAACCTGTCCAGCGCCGCGTCCTCTACGGCATGCGCGAGCTCGATCTCGGGCCAACGCGCAGCTACAAGAAAAGCGCCCGGATCGTGGGCGAGGTGCTGGGTAAATACCACCCGCACGGCGACTCCGCGGTATACGACGCGATGGTCCGCATGGCGCAGGACTTCTCGATGCGCTTTCCGCTCGTCGATGGCCAGGGCAACTTCGGGTCCGTCGATGGCGACTCGGCCGCGGCCATGCGGTACACCGAGGCGCGGATGACCCGCGTGGCCTCGGAGCTGCTGCAGGATCTCGAAAAGGAGACCGTCAACTTCGGCCCCAACTTCGACGATAGCCTCGAAGAGCCGCTCGTGCTGCCGGCGGCGCTGCCGAACCTGCTCATGAACGGGGCCAGCGGCATCGCCGTGGGGATGGCGACCAACATCCCACCGCACAACCTCGGCGAACTCGTCGACGGCATCGTCGCCTACATCGACGATCCGGACATCACGATTGACGAACTGAGCGAATACGTCAAAGCGCCCGACTTCCCGACGGGCGGCATCATCTACGGCTATGCCGGCGTGCGCCAAGCCTATCGGACGGGCCGTGGGCGTGTGGTGATGCGTGCCAAAATGCACGAGGAAGTGCTGCGCGGCTCCCGCAACGCGCTCATCGTCACGGAAATTCCGTACCAGGTCAACAAGTCGAGCCTCCTAGAGAAGATCGCCTACCTGGTGCGCGACAAGCGGATCGAGGGCATCAGCGACCTGCGCGACGAGAGCGACCGCAACGGGATGCGGATCGTGATTGAGCTCAAGAAGGACGCCGTTCCGCTGATCGTTCAGAACCAACTCTACAAGTACTCCCAGCTCCAGCAGACCTTCGGCGTCAACGTCGTGGCGCTGGTCCACGGCCGGCCGCGGACGCTCACGCTGAAGGAATGCGTCAAGCACTACGTCGACCACCG
>JBCDHV010000378.1:0-4493 GCA_038749615.1 Bacteroidota bacterium | reverse complement strand
CAATCCTGCGACTCAGATTCGATTCACGGCCGAGCAGCGTGGGGACGTCCGCCTGGGTCTCTACGACCTCAATGGCCGGCTCTTGCGGGAGCTTTTCGAAGGGGAAGTCAACGCAGGGGAGACTCAGCTCGTCCGTGTCGAGGCCGGTGATCTTCCGAGTGGCACGTACGTCGTGCGTCTCGACAATGGGAACGACCAGGCTTCGCAGCGCATCCTGCTGGTCAAGTGATCAACAATGGAGGCCGTGCCAACGAAGTGGCACGGCCTCCATCTTGTGGTCAACCTTCGGAAGAGGTTCGCAGTGCGGGTCAGGGACAAAGGAGTATATTATGCGCGTCCACCTTTAGTGCTCTGACAAGCTGCTATTGATGGGGCCGTCGGCCCGAAGCACGCCAGGTCGGCGTTGGCCTCATCGGCCAATGCTCGGGCACCGCCCTCGTCGGCCGTCTGGACCGGACGCGCCTAGACCTCGACGGGTACCCATCTCTTTCAACTTGTCAGAGCACTTAGAAGCTGTCTAGCGCCGAGCTTGTGAGTCTTCCTGTATCCTACCACATTGAGAAAAGTGTCGAGGTGCTCCGAGCGCATGCCGGCACGCGGCTGCATTTTGGGTGGACATTCGGATGGGCCGGCGTGGCGACGGTCATTTTCGGTCTCGGCCAAGTCATCGGGCATCAGATCCGGCCCCGCGGCGAGACGTTTCGGTTTTGGGCGGGTAGTTGGGCGCGCTCGATTTTCGGCATGGGTGCCCTTCGGGTCCGCACCCGCAGAGCTACGACGCTCGATCCTTCGAAGCCCTATGTGTTCGTCTGCAACCATCAGAACTCGCTCGACATTCTGGCTACGCTGATCGCTATCGACGTGCCCTTTACGTTCGCGGCCAAGGCCGACCTCAAGAACGTCCCGATGTTGGGCTGGGCGATGGACCAGTCGCCGTGCATCTGGGTGGACCGCAGCACGCCGCGCAAGGCCGTGCAGTCGATTCGGGACGCCGGCGAGCGGATTCGGTCGGGCACGTCAGTGCTGATCTTCCCAGAAGGGGAGCGGACGTACTCGAACGAGGTCTTCCCGATGTTGAAAGGTGCCTTTCAGCTCGCGCTTGAGGCGGGAGTACCACTCGTACCCGTCGTGATCCATGACGCGTACAAGTACCTCGACGAGCGGCGCTACGTGAGCCGGCCAGGCGTCATCCACGTCGACATCGGCGAACCCATTGGAATCGAGGGCGCGACGCGCAGGGATTTACCAGAGATCATGGAGCGGTTTGCGCAAACGTTCCGTGCCGAGCTTGCCAGCGGCCACTAGCCTGTGCCCAGTACCGCCTGTGTCAGCACCGAGTTCTCGCTGCGGCTTTCACCACCCATTCTACGTCATCCAGGCGTGAAGCGAGTATACTCAGGCGTTCGAATGCGTTGACTGACGAAACCTGAAGTATGGCTTCAAACGAAACACAAGCGGCCAAGACGAACTACGAGACGTCGAGGTTTGGCCACAACATCCGGATTGCGATGCGCGCGCTGCTCAACCGCGTGTACATGAGCGCCGGCCAGGAACGCGATACCGTCGACCGCTTCCACAAGCTCTACTACGACGCCAACCTGTTCGGCAAGACGTGGCGTGACACGTACTGGATGGGCACCCGCGTGGCCAAGTGCCCGCTTGATCTTTGGATCTATCAGGAGATCCTGCACGAGCTCAAGCCGGATCTCATCGTCGAGTGTGGCACGTTATACGGGGGATCAGCCGCCTACATGGCTTCGATCTGCGACCTGCTCGGGCACGGGCATATCCTGACCATCGATGTCCGCGAGCGTGAAGGCCGGCCGATTCATCCACGCGTCCGCTACCATACCGGAAGCTCGACGGCACCCGAGACGCTCGAACTCGTCCGGTCGCTGATCAACCCAGGCGACAAGGTCCTCACGATTCTGGACTCGGATCACCGAAAGGCACACGTTCTGGACGAGCTGAAGCTGTATGCCGACATCACCACCGTCGGTAGCTACATGGTCGTGGAGGATACCAACCTCAACGGGCATCCCGTAGCGCCGGAGTTTGGCCCGGGACCGATGGAAGCGCTGGAAGAGTTCATGGAGACCGAGACGCGGTACGAAATCGACGCGTCCAAAGAGAAATTCTACCTCACCTTCAACCCGAAGGGCTTCCTGAAGCGGATCGAATAGCGCACCTATGTCGATTACACTAGAACACATACGTCACCTGAGCCGGCTCTCCCGCATCAGGCTCACCGACGCCGAGGCTCAACGGATGGTTGGGGAGCTCTCCTCCATTCTGGGCTACATCGAGCAGTTGCAGGAAATCGACACCGAGGGGGTGCCTCCGATGTCTCATGCGTTGGCCGGCGTGAACCGATCACGCGAGGACGAAGCTCAGCTCCGCGTGACGCGTGACGAAGCCCTCGCGAACGCACCGGACGCCGACGAAGCCTTTTTCCGCGTGCCCAAAATTATCGAATAGCTCTCTGGCGAAGCACTATGGCTAAGAAGAACCGGAACCGCCCCAAGCGGTCTCGAAAAAAGACGCCTGAGCCGGCTCCCGTGCCGCAGCAAAGCTGGTGGGATCAGCTCACGCCCGTGGTCAGGCACAGCATCTGCCTCGTAGCCCTCGCCGCCGTGCCGATGGCCTATTACGCTAGCATCACGTTTGGCGGCCAGGAAGTGGTTGGGCACGACATTGTGGAGTGGCGCGGCATGGCCGAGTCGATGCTAGAGCACCGGGAAGAAACGGGGGAAGAGCCGCTGTGGGCCGTAAACCCATTCGGTGGCATGCCGGGCTACATGGTCAATTACGGCGCCATGGTGCCGGGCGTTGACACCGTCATCCGGCAACTCAACCGGATCGCGTGGCCAACCTTCACCATCGTCGTCCTGCTCTTCGGTACCTATCTGCTCGTGTACCAATTGAGCCGGAATCACTTAGCCGGCGTTCTCGCAGCCGTGGCCTACGGGCTCGCGCCGTACCTGCCGATCATCCTCGGCGCAGGCCACAACACCAAAATTAGCGCGCTGGCGTACGCCCCCTGGTTGTTACTGGCGTTCGTCTACGCGTTACGTAAGCCTGGCCTCTTGGCTGGTGCGCTGGGCGCGATCGCGCTGGCGGTGAACGTGCGCGCCAACCACCCCCAGATTACCTACTACACGTTGATTCTAGCGCTGATTTGGCTGATAGCCGAAGGCGTGAAAGCTGCCCGTGCCGGCACATTCAAGACGTATGGCCAGTCGATCGCCACCCTGCTCGGAGGAGTGGGCTTGAGCCTCTTGATGGTCGCCCAACCGTATCTCTCCAAATTCGAGTACAAGGCGTTTACGATCCGGGGAGCATCGAGCAGCGGGGGAGCCGGCGTGTCGGAGTGGGACTATGCCATGGCCTGGAGCCAAGGCTTTGGCGAACTCGGGACGCTGTTCATCGCGAATCTCTTCGGGGGAGGAGGAGGGACCTACTGGGGGCCCAAAACCTTTACGGCAGGCCCCTACTACCTCGGCGGCATTGTCATCGCACTTGCCGTCTACGCGCTGTGGCGGCATCGTACAGCTGCTGCTGCGGGCCTCGGTATTGGGACGGGCGTGATGCTGCTCTTCTCACTGGGGGAAAATTTCGAGGCGCTCAACCGCTTCATGTTCAACTATTTCCCGCTCTTCGATGCCTTCCGGGCACCAGAAATGTGGATCTCGGTGGCTGAGCTAGGGATTGCTGTATTAGCCGGCTTGGGATCGTATGCGCTGTTTGCGAAGGCTTCTGATGGGGCCGGGGAGGGCCGGGAAGCGAGAACGAAGAACGGGCTGATTGTTTTCGGTGCCCTAGCCGGCATCGCGTTGCTCTTCGTGGTGGCTGGTAGCTCGATGCTCGCTCTCGAGAAGCCAGGCGAAGTGCAGCAAATCGCCCAGGCCGTGAGTCAGCAGCAAAATGTCGACGCGTCCGATCCTCGGGTCATTCAGTTCGCCGAGCAATACGTCCGGGAGCAGAAAGCGGAGCGAGAGTCGCTCATGACATTGGATGCGACGCGGACGCTGATCTTCCTCGTGCTCGGCATCGGCTTGATCTTCGCCTACAGGAAAACGTGGCTGCCGGCTTGGTCGGTACAACTCGCTCTCGTGCTTTTGGTGGTCATCGACCTGTGGGGCGTTGGAAATCGGTACTTCAACGAGGACGCCGTCGGGCCACGGGCTGCCGAGGAGCGCATCCCTGAATACGCGTACGACGAATTCATCAAGGGCAAAGTCGACGAGGCCGGCGGGGCTGGGCATTTCCGCACGTTGGTGTTCGAAGGCCGCTCACCGACGGAGAACGCGCGGCCGGCCTTCCACTACGAGACGCTGAGTGGATACCACGGCGCCAAACTGCGGCTGTACCAGGACTTCCTGGAAAACATGCTCTACGATCCGAGTGGCCTTCCGAACGAGAATGCGCTCGATCTGAGCGGCACTCGCTACATCGTGCTTCCTCAGCCCTTGCCCGGTACGACCGTAGCGTTT
>JBCDHV010000377.1:0-4505 GCA_038749615.1 Bacteroidota bacterium | reverse complement strand
CTACCGGGTAGTTTCTGCGAAGGGATTCCTCGACTACCATGCCCACAGCACCTTCGCCCAAGACGAAAAGCTGGCCATCAAACTCGTCGGTACCGAACTCTCGCGCGGCCGCGGCGGTCCTCGTTGCATGACGATGCCGCTGCGCAGGTCAACGATTGGGTAGAGTGCTCGCGTTGCTCGCTGTGGCTCTGTTGCAAGGTGGCAGGTGTGGCAACCCTCCACCTGCGACACGTCCGCGCGAGCGAAGCGAACCTAACCCGCCCACCCACCGACAACGAGCTAAGCGAGCGTCCCACCCAACCAACAACCATGCTACGAGACCTGCTTGCACCAGATGCTCGGTGGATGAAACGTGCGCTGCGAGAAGCCGAGCGGGCGTTCGACGCCGGCGAGGTCCCCGTGGGGGCCATCGTCGTGCGCGATGGCGTGGTGGTTGGAAAAGGATACAACCAGGTCGAAGCACTTCAGGACCCGACGGCCCACGCCGAAATTCTTGCCGTGACGGCCGCGTGCGCGACGCTCGGCGCAAAGTTTTTGGACGACTGTACGCTCTACGTCACCCTCGAACCATGCCCGATGTGTGCCGGCGCGCTCGTCATGGCGCGGCTGAAACGGCTCGTCTTCGGTGCCTTCGACGAAAAGGCCGGCGCGGCCTCGACGCTCTACAACGTGGTTCAAGACCGCCGGCTCAACCATCAGATCGAAGTCGTCTCCGGTGTGGAAGCAGAGGCAAGCGCGGCCCTGTTGCGCGAGTTCTTCCGGTCGAAAAGGTGAGTGTTCGTGTTTAGGATTTGGTGTTTAGTGTTTGGATTTCAATGATGGAGTGAGAGCAATTCTTGACAGTCTTGCTAACATTGTCCGGACGTTTTCTTTGTCTCTGTCATCGTCTAAGCGCTGAACACTCAACCACTAAACACCTCCCTAATCGAAACAACGTATCGTACATTCCGTCAACCGAACCCCACTAAGTAACCTCCTCTTCCCATGCGCAGTAAAGGATTTCTCGGGCTGCTCATCGTCCTCTTGATCGTTGGCTTTGCCGGGTGTGCCGGCTGCGGAACGTACAACGGACTCGTCAGCTCACAAGAAGGTGTCAGCCAAGCTTGGGCTGATGTCGAGAGCACGTACCAACGCCGAGCGGACCTCATCCCGAACCTCGTAGCCACGGTTCGTGGGGCGGCTGAGTTCGAGCAAGAGACGCTGGAGTCGGTAACGAATGCCCGCGCCCGCGCCACGTCGATCAACATCGATGCCGCCGGGCTCGACGATCCGGCTCAGATTCAAGCCTACGCCGAGGCGCAACGCGAACTGGGCGGTGCGCTAGGCCGGCTTCTGGCCGTGGCGGAGAACTATCCGCAGCTCCAAGCCACTCAAGCGTTCCGGGATCTACAGGTCCAGTTGGAAGGCACAGAGAACCGTATCAACGTGGCTCGCTCGCGGTACAATGATGCGGTCCGCGCCTACAACACGCAGACGCGGCAATTCCCGGGCAACCTGATCCCAGGCTTCTCCCCGAAAACGCCCTTCCAGGCGGATGCCGGCGCCGAGCGTGCGCCCCAAGTCAACTTCGACTAGCCAAACGCCAAGCCGGTTGGTCTCTCACGCTTCCCTATGCGTATGCCCCTGACTCGTGGTCACGTTCTTGCCTTGTGCGCCGTGTGGCTGTTGGCCATCGGAGCGTTTGCGCAGCGTGTACCGGACTTCAGAGGCTACGTGAACGACTACGCTGGCCTGTTGACGGCTTCGCAGCAACGCACGCTGGAGCAGAAACTTGAGGGATACGATCGGGAGTCGTCCACGCAGATCGCCATTGCCATCTTTCAGAACATAGGTGGGGCCGATCCGGCGCAGTACGCGGCCGAGTTGGGCGAGGCATGGGGCGTGGGCCAGCAGGGCCGTGACAACGGCATCGTGTTGCTCGTTGCGCTCGACGAGCGGCGCGTATTCATCGCTACCGGCTATGGGATCGAGGGGAGCGTACCAGACATCATCGCCGGCCGGATCGTCCGCGAACTCATCACGCCGGCTTTTCGCCGCGGCGATTTCTACGGCGGGCTCTCGGCGGCGAGCGACGCGCTCATCCAGGCTACCCGAGGGGAGTACGACGCGCTCCCTAGTGCCCGAGGCGATGAGGGCGGCATCGACGCAGCCACGCTGTTCATCATCCTCGTCGTCATCGCGCTGATCATCATCTCGTCGAGCAACAGCGGCGGATCATCCGGCGGCCGGCGCTACCGAAACGGCCCAGGCGGCCCCGTCATCATTTGGGGCGGCGGTGGAGGCTTCGGCGGAGGTGGTGGAGGCGGGTTCGGCGGCGGTGGCTTTGGTGGATTTGGCGGTGGAGGCTTCGGCGGCGGCGGTGCCGGCGGCGGCTGGTAACCGCATGACCTGACAAACCGATACATGCCCGTGTCCCGTCTCGAACGGCTGCTCCAGTTTCTCGAAGAAGATCCGAACGACGCCTTCACGCTGTTCGCACTGGCTCAGGAATACACCAAACTAGGCGATCCAACCCAGGCTACCGCGCTGTACGAGCGCCTCGTGAACGAGCAGCCGGAGTACGTCGGCACGTACTACCACCTGGGCAAGATCTACGAGGAAGCCGACCGATTCGACGAGGCCGTCGAGATCTACCAACGTGGCATCGTAGCCGCCACGCAAGCCGGCGACCTGCATGCCAAGAGCGAGTTGCAAAGCGCGCTGATGGACGCCCAGATCGGTGGCCTGTAGCGTGCTCACCAAAGGGGTGAAGATGGCATCTTCTGGAGATGGCATCTCCAGAAGATCTGTACTGAGACGTAAGGTTATACGATTTAAACTCTTACGCCCGGATTTCAGCGCGTTCGACAGCTAGAATCGGCCTCGGTCTTGGGGAGATGCCATCTCCGGAAGATGGCATCTCCCCCCTTTCGTAACCCCGCCGGCCTGGCCGCGTAAACGGCGTCATGGAATCCCTCTCCCCTACTCCGAAAACCCCGACGCCGACGTCAGTCCCCACTGTGCCGGCGACGTATTTTCCGTTGACACGGACGGCCACGTACAGCTTTCTGGCCTCGCTCCCCCTCTTCCTCTTGTACGAGGTGCTCATCACGCTCGCCAACCGGGGACAGCTCAGCCAGGTGCGCATCAGCGCCGAAGTGTGGACGAAACGCCTGCTGGCCAGCCTGGGCGGTACCGGACTTCTCGGCCTCGGCATCGCCGTCCTCGCGATCGGGATCGTCGTCTTCATGATGGAGCGGAAAAAGAAAATTCCCATCCGGCCTCGCTACCTCGGTTGGATGCTCGGCGAGAGCCTCGTGTACGCGCTGGTCCTCGGCGCACTCGTCGGCACGACGGTCGGGGCGATCTTCAACATGGCGCTCAGTTCCGCCCCGCTAGTCTCTTTCCCGCTGCAGGCCGGCCCAGAATCGCTCGACCCGATGATGCAGCTCGCCCTGTCGCTCGGTGCCGGCTTGTACGAAGAGTTGGTCTTCCGGGTGGTGCTCGTAGGCGGCATGGCGTGGGCGTTTGCCGGCTTGTTCAAGAGCAAAACGACGGCGTACATCGTCGCAGCCGTCATTGGGGCGGCCATTTTCAGCGGCGTCCACTACATCGGCTCCCTCGGCGATGTCTTTACTCTGCCGTCGTTCACCTTCCGATTTCTGTTCGGTCTGGCCCTGAACGCGCTGTTCTTGCTCCGCGGCTTCGGCATCGCCGCCTGGACGCACGCGCTCTACGATGTCTCAATCGTGTTCGGCGTGTGGGGCTGACGGGCGTGGAAGAGTGGAGGGGCTTGTAGGTGGAAAAGTTGAAGGTTCGCAAGTGACCAGTTAGGCCTATGCGTGGCACACTCAATAAACCATGCACGGCACATCTACAGACCACACACCCACGGTCCAGGGGTGGATTTATGGGATACCGGAAGTCGTCAGAATAGCAGACCTTAGGAGCGTTCTAACGCCTCCTATCTCATGCTACTGCTTCTGCTCTCTCTCCTGCTCCTGTGGCCAGCGCAAAACGGCCAGCTCCGCGGATATGTGGACGATACCGTGACGGGCGAACGGCTCGTCGGGGCGACGGTTGTCTTGGAGCGTGCCGGCAGCGATCCCATTGGCACAGCTACGGATGGGGATGGGTTCTACTTGCTGCCCCGCGTGCCGGCAGGGACGTACCAACTGCGCGTCTCGTTTATCGGATATGAGCCGTTCGTGGGTACGGTGAGGGTCTCCGATGGCGAAACCACGGATCAGGACGTTCGCCTCCAGCCGGCAACAGGTGAATTGGGCGAAGTCCTCGTCGAGGCGGTCGGGGCCTCTGGGGTTACGGCCGTGGCAGCCGGCTTGCAGACCGTGCGGCCGGCCGACATCGAGCGCGCGCTCATGCCTGGTGCCACAGGCGATCTCGCGTCGTATCTGCTGACGGTACCGGGCGTGGTGGCCCAAGGCGACCGAGGCGGACAGCTGTTTGTGCGCGGCGGCGCGGCCGACCAAAACCTCGTCTTGCTCGATGGGCTGCCGGTCTACGCG
>JBCDHV010000376.1:0-4548 GCA_038749615.1 Bacteroidota bacterium | reverse complement strand
GGGCTCAAGACGCAACTGGCGCGCGCGAAGCTGCAAGCGCTGAAGATGCAGCTGCAGCCGCATTTCTTGTTCAACGCGCTCAACACGATCTCATCGACGCTTCAGACGGACCCGCCGGCGGCCGACCGGATGCTCGCCGAACTAGGCGATTTCCTTCGCCTGACTCTCGAACACGCAGACCGCGCAACCGTGTCGCTAGCCGAGGAGATTCATTTTAACCGGTGCTACCTCGATATCCAACGGCACCGGTTCGAGGACCGGCTCGTCGTCGATATCACTGTGGAGCCGGGTCTTGAGCGGGCCGCCGTTCCGTATCTCGTCTTACAGCCCCTCGTCGAGAATGCGATCCGGCATGGAATCTCGCAGCGCGTGGAGGCAGGCGAGGTGAGGATCGAAGCGTACCGAGAGGGCGAAGCGCTTGTACTAGAAGTGTTCAACACGGGCCCTGATCTCCGCGCTGGGGGCGATGGCGCGTTCTCGACGGGCATTGGACTGGCCACGACAAGGAGCCGGCTGCAGCAGCAGTACGGGGACAAAGCGTCTTTCCAACTCGAAGAAGAGGTCGATGGGGTGCGCGCACGAGTCCGGCTGCCCCTCTCATGGCATGCCTCCACGTCGGATTCGCCGACGGAGCCGCTCAACGCCTGAACGCATGCCTGATGCTCCATTGCGCGTCGCCATCGTAGACGACGAGCCGCCGGCACGTAGGAAGCTCGTCAACTGGCTTTCCTCAGATCCAGACCTCACGATCTGTGCGGTGTGTGCCGACGGATATGAAGCCATCGAGGCCGTCGAGACGCAGGCGGTCGATGTGCTTTTTCTCGACATTCAAATGCCAGAGCTCTCGGGCTTCGATGTGCTGAACCGGCTACCAGCTGCACGCCGCCCGATGGTCGTCTTTGCAACGGCCTTCGATCACTACGCCATCGACGCCTTTCAGCATCACGCGGTCGATTACCTGCTGAAGCCGTACGACCGGGCCCGGTTTGCCGATGCGCTGGCGCACATCAAACGCCAGCATCGCCAACGCACGGCGGCCGATGTTCAACAGCAGCTCACGGCGCTCCTCGAATCCGTAGACCGGTCGCCACCGCCTCCGCTGACCTATTTCACGGTCAAGCAAGCCGACGAAATTCAACTCGTCGATGTCGAGACGGTCGATTGGATTGAGGCGGATGGCAACTACGTGATCCTGCACGTCGGCCCGAAGCGGCACGTCGTCCGGAGCACGATCACGCGCGTAGCGGGCCGGCTCGATGCGCAGCGGTTTGCGCGTATTCACCGGTCGACCATCGTGCGCCTCGGCGCTGTGCGCGCTTTCTACCCGGCCTCCCACGGCGACTATACCGTTGCGCTCAAAGATGGCACACATCTCACGCTGAGCCGAACGTACCGGGACCGGTTGAAAGGGCTTGGGCTGTAGGACGTGAGGCCCGGTGCCGGCGGTTCGTCCCAGGCCCGTCCGTTTCGTCCCAAGCTCGGGGAGGCAAAACAGGAAGACGGCTAGACTCCGGTTCTCCCATCGGCGACGTCTGGTTTCGCCGTTTAGCCACCACGAGCCTGGACGCGGCCAGCGAGCGCAAACGCTGGTCGCACGGCTCCCAACGTCTTCCCCATGCGCACGCTCGGTACGTTCGTCCTTCTCTTCGTGCTTGGTTTCACGCCGGCACTAGCCCAAGAAGTATCCTCCATCCCGTTCAACACACCCACCCGGCTCGACGGGCTCTTCGCCGACGAAGACGGCTCGATCTACGCGGCCGGTACGTTCAACGGGACTCAGCTTTTCTCGATCAGCCCACTCGGCCAAGTGCAGGTGGTTGCGGAGGGATTGGGTGGGCCCATTCAAGCCACCCGTTCGCCCGTCGATGGCAACTTCTACGTCACCAACTTCGTGTCGGGTGAACTGAGCCGGGTGACGCCTACGGGCACCGTGACGCGAGTGGGTGAACTGCCGGCTGGCCCTGCCGGCATCACGGCTGACCCAGACGGCAACCTCTACATCGCTATTTACGGCCTCGGCAACGGAACGGGCCGTCAGATCATGAAGGTGACGCCTTCGGGCCGGATTACGCGTTTCGCATCCGGTGGGACCATCAACATTCCGGTGGGCATCGCGTCTGACGATGAGGGCAATGTGTACGCCGGCAATTTCTTCGACGGCCGGATCACCAAAATCACGCCGGCCGGTGAAGCCTCGCTGTTTGCCCAGCTTCCGCAGGGCTCGCCATGGGCGATTGGGCACATGGTGTGGGCCGGCGGATTCCTCTACGCCACCGCGACGAGCCAGAATCAGATCTACCAGGTCGATGCAGCGGGCAATGCCGTTGTCTTTGCCGGCAGCGGGAGCTTCGGCCAAAACGATGGCCCGCTCGCTGAGGCCACGTTCGCGGCTCCGAATGGCATTTCGGCCAAAAAAGACGGATCGGTGGTCTACGTCTCAGACCAAACCAACCCGTCGACCCGCATCCGCCGGATCGAAGTCCCCGTGGGAACGAGTACGGAAGAGGAAGTGCCCGAAGACATTGGCTTCCTGCAAGCCTACCCGAATCCATTCGAGGGCAACACGAAGCTGGCCTTCACGCTCGACCGGCCGACGAACCTCACGCTGACCGTGTACGATACGCTGGGCCAGGAGATTACGCGCCTGGCTGACGGCCGGCATGCCGCCGGCGACCACGAGGTTCGGTTTGAGGGCGCGGATCTTCCAGCCGGCGTCTACATGGTCCACCTCTCTGCCGGCAGCCAAAGTGCGACGCGCTCGGTGGTCCGGTTGTAACCCCCCGAGATGCCATCTTCTGGAGATGGCATCTTGATATGTGTGAATGCCTCGCAACGCGGTGAAGCTCCGCATCTGAGCATCTTAGGTCGCATCGATCTTCCGGAGATGCCATCTTCCGAAGATGGCATCTCCACCCCTTTTGGCCGTAAGTTGAGCGCCGGCAGCCCACCCGCTTCTTCCTGGCCTCCATGCTTCGCCTCTTCCTGCTGCTCTCGGTTGGAATCGCCGTCAGCACCTCTGCGCAGTCTGTCACGTCGTTCACGCTCGTCAATGCGGACACCGACACGGACATCGCCACGCTCTCCGACGCGGATACGATCGTCCTGTCGCAACAGCCGACTACTAACCTCAGCATCCGCGCGAATACGTCGGGCACGGTCGGCAGCGTGCAGTTCGATTTTGCCGGCTCCACGAATTACCGGACCGAAGGTGTGGCTCCGTACGCGCTCGGTGGCGACACCAACGGCAACTACGCCCCGGTTCCCGAACTGAAGATCGCCGGCACGTACACGCTCACGGCGACGGCCAGCTCGAACAAGCGTACCCGTGTCAGCCGGCGTCAACCTGCCTCGCTCTCGATCACGTTCACCGTCGTCACAGATCCTGGCGGCGGCGGTCCACCCTCGGGTGGGCCTGACGGGGACGGGACCGTCACGATTACGGGCGTCGACAACGCCGGTGCCGTCTCTACCGCGCTCTACCAGTATCGCCCCGTCATACTCTCGCTCGCTGGCCCGTATGGCGATGAACTCCTGACGCCGAATCCGTTTCTCGAATACCGATTCGATGTCCGGTTTACGTCGCCCTCGAACAACGTACTGACCGTTCCGGGTTACTTCGCCGCCGATGGCAATGCGGCCAACACCAGCGCCACGTCCGGAACCGTCTGGCGCGCACATCTCACCCCGTCCGAGCCGGGCACGTGGCGATACGATATCTCGTTCTTCGCCGGCCCGAATGCCAGCATCAGCGATCCCATGATGGCCCTAGGCGAGTACGATGGGCGCTACGGCACGTTTTCGGTCGGCGCGGTGCCGGCAAACAGTCCGGGCAATTACGCCAAAGGTCCGCTCCGGTACGTGGGCGGCAAGTATCTCCAATTCGACAACGGGGAATGGTTCATCAAGGGCGGCGCGGACAGCCCAGAAAACCTGCTCGCTTTCGCGGACTTCGACAATACCTCGGACAGCAACTCGAACAACCCGGTCAAATCGTACGCGACGCACGTAGCCGATTGGAATGCCGGCGACCCGACCTGGGGGAGTGGCCTCGGAAAGGGACTCATCGGCGCGCTGAATTACCTCGAAAGCGAGGGGATGAATGCCTTCAGCTTCCTCCCGTTCAACGCCCCGCAGGGAGACGGAAAGGATGTCTGGCCCTGGCTCACGCCGACGCAAACGCTCCGCTACGATGTGTCGAAGCTGGCGCAGTGGGAAGTCGTTTTCAGCCATGCCGACCGGCTCGGGCTCTTCCTGCACTTCAAGACCCAGGAAACCGAAAACGACCAGTACCTCGATGGCGGTGCCCTCCAGACGGAGCGTCGGCTCTACTACCGCGAACTGATTGCCCGGTTTGGGCACCATATGGCACTCAACTGGAACCTCGGCGAGGAAAACACCAACACGACTCAGCAACTCAAAGACTTCGCGGAGTACATCGACGCGTTGGATGTCTACGATCACCCGATCGTCGTGCACACGTATCCGGGGCAACTCAACAGTGTCTACGGCCCGCTCATGGGCGATCCCCATATGACGGGCGCCTCGATT
>JBCDHV010000375.1:0-4565 GCA_038749615.1 Bacteroidota bacterium | reverse complement strand
GGCGAGGTGTTCGCGTTGAATACCAGTCCAGCCGACCCCGTGCCGGCGATCGTGTACGAGTACCAATCGCATCCTTCCGAGGTCATCGCGACGCCCGGCCAGGTGGTAGCGCCCACATCAGGATCCGTGTTGAAGTAGTGAACGTAGGGGGCACTCCAGCTCGCCGGCTTCTTGAAGTGAACCGTCAAGCCGGCTCCGATGGTGTACGTCTTCGAAGCCGTTGCGAGGTTGCCATCCGTGTCCTCGACGAGCGCTCGCACCGTGGTCGTCGAGGTGATCTCAAAAGGGACGGTGTACACGGGTGAAGAGGTCGTGGGGGCTGATCCGTCCGTCGTGTAGTGGATCGTCAGCGAGGCGTCTTCGACATCTGTTGCGGCAATTTCGATGTCGATGGGGTCCGTCGAGAAGGTGACGCCGCCGGTGAGATCAGGGGAGGAAATGTCGATCTGAGGAATCGCACCGATGGGAGCTGGCCCTTCGATCAGCAGCACGCCGTTCGTGCTAGGCGAGAAGGTGACGACGCCGGCAGACACGGTCGCGACGTTGCCGGTGTAGGCATCGGTGAGTTGAACGCCATCGGCCCAGAGGGTCGAGACATCTACGGTGGTTGAGCCGGCGGCGTTGAAGACCACGGCCACCTGATCACTCGTGCCTCCGCTCGAATACGTTCGCTTGAAGGCGTAGGGCGTCGAGCTAGCCGATGTGGCCGTGATTTGCTGGTGCTGGCCGGCCCCGACAGCCAAGTGACGGTTTCTGAACTGCCCAAGCTTCTGCCAGTGACTCAACACGGCTGCATCCGGGGCGCTCCAATTCATGGGCGAGCGCGTAGCTTGCTGCGGATCACCCGAGGGAGTGACGCCATTCGGGCGTGCTGTTTCGTCGCCGTAGAACACCTGCACACCACCCGGAAGCATGAAGAGGCTCGTGCCGGCATCGATGAGGTCGCCTCGGTCAAACAGTTGGGTATCGTGCGAGGAAATGTAGGAGAGCAGGTTGTACGTCGGGTCGCTATTGATGCCGGCGGCCATGCCACTGTAGATCGGCTCCATCGAAGTGGGATCGCCGGCTTGGCCCTGGAAAGCGAAGTTGATGACCGAGTCGAAGCCGTTGTCGTGGTAGATGCTTCGGAACGCGCCGTGCCCGAAGACTTCGGCCGTCATCCAGAACGGCAAGTCGTCGACTTTCTTGGTCGGATTGTTCGTTTTCCACTCGGCCAGCGCGAGGGTCGCTTCAGCCTTGAGCGCCGACCACGCCGGCAACTCGACGTGCTTCGCGGTATCGACGCGGTACCCATCGATTCCGAACTCGCGGACCCAATCGGTCAGCCACTTGATGATGTGGTTGCGCGGCGTGCGGGTGAGGCCGGTGCGCGTGTAGAAGGCATCGAGCTCAGCCAATTCCGTAGCGAGCCGACCTTCCGCCGTCCACTTCGTCACGAGAACGGGGGGCAGCCCAGCCGCACCCGCTGGGAGCGCCGTAGTCGTTTCCGTCTTGAAGTCCGGCAGGCCGGCGAGGCATTGAAGTTCATCGGACCCGCCACACGCGGTGTAACCCGGCAAGCCGGCGCGGATGAAGTCGCTCCCCCACCACTGTGCCCAGCCGGCTGCGTCCGTGTAATCGACGTACGCGCCGTGGTAATCGTGCCAGCCCTCGCCCGGGCCAGGCCGCCAGCTAAACCAATCCGACTCTGAGCCTTGCCAGGCCCCGAAGTCGTAGTCGGTCATGTCGGACAGCGTGTTGTAGCCGGCGTGATTCATCACCACGTCGAGCACCACCCGGATGCCGTGCGCGTGCGCTGAATCGACGAACGCCTCGAGCTGCGACGCGGTCCCCATGCTGGAATCGACCGCCGTGAAATCGAGCGGATAGTAGCCGTGGTAGGCGTAGTGCTGGAAGCTCCCGTCGCCACCGCCAACCCAACCGTGGACTTGCTCATAGAAGGCCGTCAGCCAAATGGCGTTGACCCCGAGATCGTCGAAGTAGCCCTGGCTGATCCGGTCGGTGAGACCTTGGAGATCACCACCATGAAAGTGGCCGGCGACGTCAAACGCATAGGCAGTGCCGTTGCCGTCGAATCCGCGGCCGTAGGCGTGGTCATTGGACGTGTCGCCGTTCTCGAAGCGGTCGGGCAGGACGAAGTAAACCGTGGCGTTGTCCCAGGAAAAAGGCGTCTGGGCGGAGGCCGGCACGGCGAGGAGAAGGCCGGCGATCAGGAGAAGAAAGCGCATGGGGAATCAGTCATGTAAGCGGTTACATGAAGATACGCGGGGCGGGATTAAGGATTAAGGATTAAGGATTAAGGGTGAAAGGGGCTGGGGGAAGGGAGCAAGGGGGGAAGGGTGAAGGGAGCAAGGGGAAAGTGTGGAGGGGCTTTGTGTTGGGAGGGGGTGGGATCTTTGGGGGGGCTGGGCGATGTTGGGGCTTGCGGTTGAGGTCTTTGAGACGGACTCCGTTTGTTTTTCTGCCTACTCACCAGCCAACTGATTCACCGGCCCACCCTGCATGCCCGAGCCTATACCGTTTCGGAGTGAGCTATCCCGGAAAGCGTTGCATTTGTTGACGCTTGCGATTCCGGCCGGCTTGCTGGTTCTGGGGCGCGACGTGGCCCTCTGGGTGTTGGTGCCGCTGGCCGCCGTTGCCGTGCTGGCCGATGTGCTGCGGGTTCACTCCGCCGGCTTCAAGCGCTTTATCGACCGGTTCTTCGGCTTCATGATGCGTGCCGACGAGCAACCTGAGCTCGGCGATCCGGTGCGGATCAACGGGGCGACGTGGGTGCTCGTCGCATCGGCGCTGACGGCGGTGCTGTTTCCCGTCGAGCTTGCCGCGCCAGCCTTAGCGCTCTTTCTCGTTGGCGATGCCGCCGCCGCACTGGTGGGCCGCCGGTTCGGCAAGCATGAGATCGGATCGCTCGGCAAGTCTTGGGAAGGCTCGCTCGCGTTCGTACTCGCCGGCGGATTGGCTGCCTGGGCGTTCGCGCCGGCCCTCTCCCCCGTCGCGCTCATCGCCGCGTCCCTCGTCGGTGCCCTCGCCGAGGCCATCCCTCGCCCGTTCAACGATAACCTCCGCGTCCCAATTGCGGCAGGGGTCGTGCTCGCGTTGCTCGCGTGATTTCGTAGTGTGTGGTGTGTGGGTTTGTGGTCCGTCGGCCTTGATTCAACACCTCAAATACCGACGAACAACAAACCCACACCCTACGCACTACAGACCACGCCACGCCCTACTGCCAAAGCGCGCCGGGTTGTACGCCGTAGGCTTTCGCGGCTTCGTTCGTGGGGAAGGGCACGGCGTCGGTGCGGTAGCTGAGACGGGGGGCGAAGTTGGCGATGGCGACGGTCCCTCCGTCAGTGTTGAGGCCGAAGAGGCTGCGCACCTGGTTGATCGTGGTGTTCTGGGCTGAGACGCCGTAGGAATCGGCGGCTTGCAGCGGGGCGATCACGATGGGAATTTGAGGATCGAAGCTGACGTTGTCCTCGACATCGTAGTCGAGATCGTCCTCGACGGATTCCAGGTCGAGCAGGCGGTAGATCGGATTCGTGCCGAACTTGCCGACGATCACGCCGGCCTCCGTTTCGCCATCTTCGTAGAGGGCCGCGTTCGAGTAAAACAGATTGCCGGCGATCCGGGTGTTCGGCATCCGGTCCGGTGCCCAGTCGTGCTGCATCGCGCCGCCGGGGTTGTAGGCAAAGAGGTTACCCTCAATGTCGACGTTCTCGAAGCCACCGCTGTGGTAGAGTTCGATGGCCCCGACGTTCGAGGAGGTCGGATCGGGGTTGAACGGCCAGCAGAGCACGAACGAGTTGTGCTTCAGCGTCAGCCGGTCGAGAGCTTTGGTCGTAGCCGGCTGGTTCTTGAACGCCTTGATGGTGTTCAGGAACAGGTTGTTCTGGACCAGCACATTCGCGGACGCCGATGCGCCTTTGACGTACGGGTCGAACGCGCCGTGTGCGCCGTTCAGGAAGATATTGTCGGCCACCACCAAGCGGTCGGTTTCCAGCATCGAGAGCGAAAGCAGCGGATACGAGCGCGATTGGCCCTTCTTGATGCTATTCGTCCGGGCATCGTAGGCATTCGACGGGCCGGCATCGAGCAATAGGCCGCTCACCACGACCTCTTTGAGCCGGCTCCGCTTGGCGAGCTGAAAAATAGCGCCATCACGCCCCTCGACGGTCTGCAACTCGGTGATCAAACCGAAGGGCTGCCGGCCGGAGAAATCGTCGTTGAAGCCGGCCATGACCCGGAGCGTGCCCTGCGGATTGTCGATATGCGGCACCTTCCATACGCCCGCGCCGAACTGCCCGGTGTACGTCCCGGCCGCCACGAAGACGGTCACCGTGCGCTCACCGCCGGCGTTGAGCAACTCGGCCGCTTGGTTCAGGCCTTTGAAGAGCTTGCGCTCGGCAAACACCGTTTCCCCGTTCTCTTTTGTCTTCGCAAACTCGTAGGCCTCACTGTCTTTCGGCGCGACGAGGACGGCGTACTGGGAAAACGCAGAAGCCGGCAAAACGGCCAGGAGAAGAATCAAAAGGAAGCGCATGGCTGGATGTCGTCATAGATGGTAAAGCAAG
>JBCDHV010000374.1:0-4573 GCA_038749615.1 Bacteroidota bacterium | reverse complement strand
GTCGACGACAAGGAGAACGCTCGCTACCTCCTCGAATCCAACCTACCCATCGAAGGCCGGTCTGCCGAGGAAACGGCACGGGTGGTCGGCGCGTGGCAGCAGGGCTTCAATGCCGTCTGGAAAGGCGGAAGCTACCAAGACTACGTCAAGGCCAACGCAATCTTCGGAGCCGACCCGTTCGTTCAGTTCATGGGATGGGGCTCCACGGTCACGGAAGATGCCTTCAACGCCTACCGAGCCCAGTTTGAGGACGGCGCGTTGAGCGTCGACGAGGAGCACGAGCTAGCGATCTACATCCCCGACTTCGGTCCGCTCTTGGCCTCGCTCGATGTCCCGGTGCTTGCCCTTTTCGGCGCGCTGGACACCAACGTAGATTGGCGGCAAACTCGGGCGCTGTACGAGGCAACCATCGGCGAGAATCCCGAGGCCGACCTCACTGTTCGGGTCTTCGATGGGGCCAACCACAACCTCAAGCAAGCCGAGACCGGCGGCGTCCGCGAGATGTTCGCCCAACCGGGCGACACCCCCTACGCCGAGGGCTACTTTGATACGATGGCCGGCTGGATCGTGGCCAACGGGTTTGGAAGCCGGCCAGACTGAGAAGCAGGGCTCGTGGCCTTTTACTCGAACACGAGACTTACCAAGAGGCAAACGTGCGACATGCCTGATCTCCCTACTCTGCATTTAGAACTACAGCGTTTCTCCATCGTATTCAGACAGACTTAGCCCAACGCCATCATCAAAAGAAACACCATGCCTTTGCCCATTGCCAAGAGAGACATCGTGCGCGTGGTGAACACGCTCCCAGATGATGCCACTGTGGACGATGCCATCGAACGATTGCTTCTGCTCAACAAGATCGGGCAAGGCCTAGAACAAGCGAGACGCGGTGAGACCCTCTCACACGAGGAAGTTAAGCGGCGCATTGACGCTAAGATTGCGGCATGGCAGAAGTAAAGTGGACGCCGAGAGCTTACGCTGACCTTGATACAATCGGTACCTATTTGGCTTCGGATTCGCCCGGCTACGTCGAGCGAGTCTTGCGTGCGCCGATGCAGGCCACGGACCGACTTGAGACATTTCCTGCCTTAGGCAGAATCGTGCCTGAGATGGGAGGCAACTCTTCGCAACGGTTCGGTGGAGGGTCTGGAGACTGACGCGTGAGCGTGTAGACCTCAAGAGGCCGCTGGCTCTCTTCACCACAACACGACACGGTCGGCCGGCGCGATGTACAACTCTGCGTCTGGGCCAACGTTGAAATCCTGATACCAGACGCCCAAGTTGGCGAGGATACCGTTGACGCGGAATTCAGCCGGCGGGTGGCTCCAGTGTAGGGCCATGTCCCGTAAGGCTTCTGGCTGGGCAACCGTCCGGGTGTGCTGCGCGGAGCCCAACCAGAAACGCTGCCGGCCCGTGAACCCGCCCAGAACGGGCGCTTCCCCTCCGTACTTGTCGGCTATGAACTGTTCGTAGGCACGGTATGCGATGGAGGTCCCCACGAGATCGCCCACGATCTCGCCGATCATTTGCTCGGATTGCAGGGACGTCCCGGGCAACGTTTCGTACTGCCCGAATTGCTCGATGAGGGCTGCCGTGCGCTGCTCGTACGCCTGCCGAGACGCATCCGACCACCAGTCTCGGAGCGCACCGTTGCTGTCGAATTTTGCACCCTGGTCATCGAGCGCGTGTCCAAACTCGTGCGCGATAGTCTGGCCGATGGCCCCGAAGTTGACGGCCGGGTCTGCAGCAGGATCGAAGAAGGGGGGCAGCAGGGCACCGGCAGTGAGGAAGATCTTGTTGTACTGCTGGTGATACCCCGCGCCGATCCGGTGGGGATACATGTTCCAGTCACCATAGCGTGTGATAGGCTGGCCAATCCGTTCGCGCTCACCTGCCCAGCGGTACGCCCGCAGCCGGGCGACGTTGCCGGCGAGGTCGTTGGCTCGTGTCTCTAGGCCCGCCCAGTCGATGCCGACCTGTGGCTCAGCGACTTCGACGATGACCGCTTCCAGCTTTTTCAGCGCCTCGGCCCGCGTCGGCTCGTCCATCCATTCGGTAGCCAGCAGTTGCCCGCGCAGCGCGTCGCGGATGAGCTCAACCATCTCTTCGATAGGCTCATGGTAGGCCTTCGGAAAGTGCCGCTCGACGTACAGCCGGCCGATATCATCTCCAAGGTGCCGCTCGACAAATTCAACGGCCTGTTCGCTGCGTGGAGTGGCTTCTTCGACGCCGTAGAGGCGCTGATCGTAGAACGCAAACGACGCCTCGCCAAACACGCTGGGCAGCATTGAGGCATGCATGTCGACCCAATGGAAGAGCAGGAAGGAGCGCCAATCCTCTACGGGAATCTCGCCGAACAACGCGGCCGTCTCAGGGATCGCGCCGAGCCCCACGTTGATCTCGCTCACCTCAGCCACACCCTTCGCATCGAGGTAGACCTCCCAGGGAAAGCCTGGAGCCAGTTCGGTGAGCTGAGCGACCGGCACGATGTTGAATGCCGCACCGGCATCGCGCAACTGGGCGAAATCCCACATCCGTTCGGCGAACTGCGTTTCCAGCGCCAGCACAGCCTCGGCTCGCTCCTCTCCACGGTCGATGCCGGCCCGGCTCAACGTCGCCGCAATATACTCGACGTACGCGCGCCGATGATCGGGAAAAGGCGCGTCCGTGCTCTCGTAGTACACCTGCGCCGGCAGCCCGAGGCCTGTCACGCGGTATTGGTCGACGGTCAAGACGTATCCGCCCTGCATGTCTACCGGCGGCTTCACGAGAAGGTGGTACAGTGAACGGCCCATCGGCTTGGCCATCCAACGGGCGACCTCGTCGTGACTCGTGATGGCCTGAATGGCTTCGAGATCGTCTGCGATCGGCGTCAAACCGCGCTGTTCGACGGCGGCTGTGTCGAGAAAACTCTGGTAGAGATCCGCTACGCGCTTCTGAATCGGAGACGCGGCATCGCCGGCCTGAATGGCCTCCTGAAGAATCACATCAACATCGTCCAATACCTGTTCCTGCACGGCCCACGGCTCGTTGAAGAACGAGTATCCAGGTGGCACTTCGGTTTGCTCGATCCATCCCTCGTTGACGTACCGGTAGAAGTTATCGCCCGGCGCGACGCTGTCGCTGAGGTGAACGGTTTCAACACCCCAGTCGCCCACGGCAGCCTCATCTGACGACCCATCCGGCGGCTCGCCACAGCCGGCGGCACTCAACGCGCCAAGAACGAGGAGGACTAGAAATCGGTCAATCGGCGCACGAGTCGCGAAGGTCATCTGGCCTGACGTTTGGGGGAGAGGTACGGCAGACAGAGAAGATACCTGGAGCTTCGATCCGCCCTCCAAAGATTGTTGCGGACGGACGGCCGTTCACAACATCACGCCGACGGGGGAAGCCACCGAGCATGCCTCACCAATACAGCACGTACCCGACCACGCCGTCGCTGCTGATCTTGAGCGCCGGCGCGGGGATGCGGATGAACGACAGCACATCGGCCGTCCTCTGGAGCCACGGAGCCGGCCAGTTGATGGTCCGGAAGAAGTCGAAGTCGGGGCCGATGAGCCAGACGCGGCGGTGCGGCGATTCGGGCGTCGGCAGGGCATTCGCCAATCCATCAGCGCTGTGGCCGATGCTGATGCCCAGCCACTCGGGCCAGCCGGCCACGCCCAGTTCGTGCGGCCGCGCCACGAGCCAGAACGACGCCCCATCGTAGTCTTTGAGCATGTTACCGGCGTACGACTCGGACGGATCGGCGTTGGGCGAGCGGTGATACGAATACTTCAACGTGACGGCATTCGCCTCGGGATAGGCCACCTGCAGCCCGCCGGCTACCGCCCCGATGGTGTTGAACAGCACATCGCCAGCCGACGCCCCCCAGGCCTCTGAAAACCCATCGAGGACCTCAATCTGCGACTGGAAGACGACGCTGACCGCTGCCCCGTACAGCCCCGCCTGAGCCGGCGACAACCCAGACCACCGCCCATACGCCCCGACCCCGCGCGCGATGTGCCACGAGGCGGCCAGGTGCCCCAATTTGTCCTGTTGCCGCCAGTTGGGCCAATCGTTGTGCCAGCGAAACGCCCCACGCTCATAGTCGGCATACCACAGCTGGTTTAGCCCAATCATCACCGCCGCGTTCGTCCCCACGATCACCCCCGTGCCGGCCCAGAAGCGCCCAGGCGAGTACCCCCGTTCCGCCACCACCTGCGCTTGCACCGTGCCTGGAAGGGTAGCGAGTAGCAAGTAGCAGGTAGCGAGTACCCTCCCCCTTCCGATCTGCCAAAATTGCTTCATAACTCTCCACCTGCTACTCATCCACTCGCTACCTGCCACGCGAGCGAAGCGAGCACTCCCACCCGCCACGCGAGCAAAGCGAGCCAACTATCCTACCATTTCAACCACGCCGGCAACCAGCGCCTCGGCGTCTTCGCGAGATCCGGCTTCGGAGTAGACACGCAGGACGGGCTCGGTGCCAGACGGGCGAACCATCACCCAACTGCCGGCATCGGTGCGGAACTTGAAGCCATCGATGGTCTCGGTTTTGACGATCGTGTGGCCGGCGACTTCGCTCAGGCCC
>JBCDHV010000373.1:0-4579 GCA_038749615.1 Bacteroidota bacterium | reverse complement strand
GACGGGCCCAGCGACGGCTTCACGCCTTCGCCGTACGGCCCGACACCGTAGGGCGTCCGCTGAAAAAGAATCGGGTACGTCCGCGAGTCGTCTTTGGGCACGTAGATCGACGTGAACAGCTGGGTGCCGTCGCGCATCGGCACCATGTGCTCCGATTTCGTGTAGTGCTGGCGGACCCAGTCGGCCTGGGCGTTGGCGTCAATGGCCATGAAGGTGAGGGCGGTCAGGAGGAGAATCAGACGCATACGGGCAGCGGCTCGGCTAGGATGAGAAAAATCAACGGGCGTCAGGCACCAATATCGGAATCCTACGGCTAGACATCACGGGTTGAGTCGGGCACTCACGTTTAGGACCTATCCGAAAAGCCCTCGCGGGCTGCGAACGGCTGCGCGAACGCCGCGCTTCGTTGCTCTGCATCGCCGTAGCTGGCGCTACGCCTGCTTCGAGCGCCTCGCTCAACGTCCGCTCGCACGTTCTCGCCTTCCGCGCCGACTTTCCGGATAGGTCCTTAGTCGCACACAACATAGTCTTACGTTGGGTCAGTCGCCCCCGTCCTGGGCCTGCTCGGCGAGCTGCAGCATCTCTTCCGCACGCGCGATCACCCCGTTCTGGTACTCCAGCAGCGCCGAACTCATGATGCCGGCTGTGACGAGCGCACCGTAGACATCCGGGTTCGACAGGATGTCCTCAGCCGTTGCCGGGAACGGTACCCGGCGCGGACCCGCTGGGAACGGAAACATCGGATCACGCTCGGCAATCGCGTCGACGTTCTCAGGGGGCAGCAGGCGAAGCTGCATCTCCAGTGCGTCCACTTCGCCAAGCAGGGTGGCGAAAGCGGCCCCGTACAAATCCATGGTCACCTGGATGCTGCTCCGCTGCTCCCGGCTCCGCTCGATGTAGGCCGGCAGCGCTGCCCGGAGTGCGTCATCCTTCAGCAGCGAAAGATCACCCGAGGAGACAACGCCTTGGGCCGTGCCGAGCACAGGAGCCAGTCGCTGGAAATTGAAACTTCCCCCGATCCACCTGGCGAGCGAATCGAGCGGCACGCCCTCCGGGTTGCGATACGCCCGCAGCGCAGCCGCAGCCGAGTGGCTGGTGTCCCGCTGCCGTTCAACGGCCCGCTCCCCTTCAGCCAGCGTCTCGCGGAAATCCTCGGTGAGTTGACGGAGGTACACCTCTTCTTTGGCCCGGTCCGCCCGCGCCTGCCCCCACACCGTCACCTGGAACCCAATGACGACCCCGAGCACCACGACCATCAGTTCAAGCAAGACAATGGACCAGTCTTGCCGTTTGATGGCCTGCGCCGTCCGGTTCAACGGAAGCGACCGCCGCGCAGACGGCTCAGTCTCAGAAGGATTGGAGCCCATATCGATCATGAGCGAAATCTATGGCGTGCTGCCCACTTCGTTCGAGGCTCCCGTATCGGCAAAGCCGCGGTTGCGCAGCAGCGCGTCCACCTTCGGCTCACGGCCCCGGAACCCAACGTAGGCGTCCATCGCTGGCTGGGTGTCGCCTGCGGAGAACACGTTCTCGTATAGCTTCTGGGCGAGCACAGGATCGAAGATATCACCCGCCTCTTCGAATGCTGCGAAGCCGTCGTTGTCCAGCACGCCGGCCCACAGGTAGCTGTAGTAACCCGACGAGTACCCTTCTCCCGCAAACGTGTGCAGGAAGTGCGTCGAGCGGTGGCGCATCGGGATGTCTTCCAGGTTCTCGCGGCTCGCCAGCACTTCGGTTTCAAAAGTGTCGATCTCCAGCGAGGACGGATCCGTGTTCAGGTGATAGGCCAGATCGACAAAGCCGGAATTCAAAAACTCGACCGTCGCGAAGCCCTGGTTAAACGTCGTGGCATTGAGGACACGCTCAAGCAGCGCAGCCGGCATCGGCTCGCCGGTCTTGTGATGCAGGGCGTAGCGCTCAAGAACTTCTGGCTGCGACAGCCAGTGCTCGTAGATCTGGGCCGGAAATTCCACGAAGTCGCGGTCGACCGACGTGCCGGCCAGTGAGGGATACTCGGTGTTGGACAACAGCCCGTGCAGGCCGTGGCCGAACTCGTGGAACAACGTGGTCGCGTCGGTGAACGACAGCAACGCGGCTTCTCCTTCGGCCGGCTTGTTGTAGTTGCAGTTGTTCAGGATCAGCGGAATCTCGCCCGTCAACCCGTTTTGGGCGCGGAAGCTCGACATCCAGGCTCCGCCGCGCTTGCCTGGCCGCGCGAAGAAGTCCCCGTAGAACAGGCCGGCAATCTCGCCGTCAGCGTTGCGCATTTCCCACACGCGGACATCCGGATGGTAGGTCGCGATGTCAGTGCGTTCAGCAAAGGTGACGTTGAACAGCCGCTCGGAGACGTAGAACATCGCCTCGATCATGTTGTCGAGTTGCAGGTAGGCCTTGACTTCGCTTTCGTCCAAGTCATAGCGCTCGGCACGCACCTGTTGGGTGTAGTAGCGCCAATCCCAGGGTTCGAGGTCGTGATCCAAGCCCGCCGCGGCGATCCGCGCCTGAATGTCGGCCGCTTCTTCGAGGGCGCGGTCGCGCGCCGGCCACCAGACTTGTTCCATGAGCGCCAAGGCCGCATCCGGCGTGCCGGCCATGGTGCCGGCGGTGCGGTAGTGCGCAAACGTCTCGAAGCCGAGCAGATTCGCCAACTCCAGGCGCAGGGTCAGGATCTCGCGGATCGTGTCCTCATTGTCGTTGTCGTTCTCGTTGGACCCCCGCTGGGTCCAGGCGCGCCACGCGATCTCGCGCTGCTCGCGGTTTGGAGACGACTGCAGGAACGGCTCCACGCTCGAACGGGCCAGGGTAATCACGTGCCCGTCCATCCCGCGATCCGCCGCCGCGCCGGCCGCGGCCGACACGATGTAATCCGGCAGCTCGGCGACATCCTTCGCACTCAGTTCTAGCGTCCAGGCCTCACGGTCGGCTTGCTCGTTCTGGGCGAATTGGGTGTAGAGCCCGGCCAGCGAGGAGCGGATCTCGGCAAAGCGCTCTCGATCTGCGCCCTGGAGCTGAGCGCCGGCGCGGATGAAGTCCTCGTGGGTGGTTTCCAGTAGCCGGGCCTGCTGCGGCTCCAAGCCGAGCGTCTCGCGAGCCTGATACAGCGCATCGATGCGGGCAAACAAGTCCGGGTTCAGCGTGATGGACGCGCTGTGCGCCGCCAGACGTGGACTCATCTCACGCTGAATGGCCCGGATGTCGTCATTCGACGCGGAACTGGTCAGGTTGAAGAACACGCGCGAGATGCGGCCCAACTCCCGTCCCGACTGCTGCATGGCCAGCATCGTGTTCTCGAACGTGGGCGGCGCGGCGTTGGTAGCGATGGCCTCGATTTCCGCGCTGTGGCTGGCCAGGGCGACCTCGTAGGCCGGCAAGAAATGGGCTTCTTCGATCACATCCAGCGGTGGCGTGCCAAACGGCGTATCCCACTCGGCGAGCAGGGGGTTGGTTGCCGTGTCATCCGTATCGACCCGGTTGGGGTCGCCGGGTAGATCAGCGGTCGCGAAGGCCACAAGGAAGAGCAGGAGTGGGAGAATCAGCACGTGGCGTAACGTCATCTTTGGGTTCGGATTGTTGGGGCAGCATGCTCACGCACGGCGGAGCATGGAGGGGCGGAGGAAAAACGGCAGGGCCGGATCTTTGCCCGGCGGCCGGCGAGGCGACTCAGTCAACTGTGGTGCGTCGCTCCATTCCAAAGGGGGGCAGAGGCTTGCTTTGGCTTTCGATATTGGTACGTATCAAGAAGTGTTTACGTCCAATTGCGTTCCCGGTGCCACCGAGTGGCAACGCAGACACCGCCGGCTACAACAATGCTTTTCTCACTGGGCGGCGCTTAATCTGCCCTGCGATCTCCCCGGTACTTTTCCTTCGCCCTTTGCAGCCGGCACGCTCGCCTATCGATGCTGGTACGTGTTCGCTAAGTTGCCCTGCACGCAAACGGCCACCCTATGCGCACTCACGTCGAGGACATTTTCCAACACACGCGATGAAAAACTCCATATGACTGTTTTAATTACCGGAGCGACAGGGTTCGTCGGGCGGGGCGTCCTGATGGAAGCGCTCGAAGCACCGGAAGTGACCCGCGTCGTCTCGCTCGGGCGCTCCAAGACCGGGGTTCAGCATCCCAAGCTCGCGGAATGGCTCGCCCCGGACATGGGGGACCTGTCTGGGCTTGCAGATCAATTGGTGGGCCTGGACGCCTGCTTCTGGTGCCTTGGGGTCTCCTCAAACGGCATGGACGAGGCGCGATACACCGAAATCACGCACGCCTACACGCTACATGCGGCTACCTTGCTCCATCGCCAAAATCCGACGCTGCATTTTTGCTTCGTCTCCGGCTCGGGTGCCGACGGCAACGCCATGTGGGCGAAGGTAAAAAAGCGCACGGAAGACGACCTGAAGGCTGCCGGCTTTCCCGGCGTAACCGTGTTTCGCCCCGCTTACATCGAAGACCGGCACGGCGCAGAGCTTCGGGGCACGTTGTACCGCGTGGCCTATCGTTTGCTCACCTTCGCCTCCCCGATCATCCGGCGGATGGGCGGCGGGACCTCAAACGCCGAAATTGGACGAGCGATGATCGTTG
>JBCDHV010000372.1:0-4586 GCA_038749615.1 Bacteroidota bacterium | reverse complement strand
TTCGAGGGCCCGTTGCAGTTCGGCGTCGCGCCCGGCGCGCACGTCGGCAACGGTACGTGGGACGATGACATCGGGAATGATGCCGCGGTCGGGTTGCTCGCCGAGTAGACTCGTAGCGATGGCCGGCACGTCGACTTCGACGCCGGAATTGGGAAGATTGAGGAAGTAGATAGCGCCTCCGGTGGTGCCTCGCAGGTTGCCTCCTGTCATTTGCCCGACCAACGTCGCGTCAGGATTCCGCTTCATGACACCGGAGAGGTAAAACGTTGCTGAGCTGTTGGCTGCACCTACCAGCACGTACGTGTGCCCGGAGAAGGGCTTCATGCCCGCCGGGATCGTCGTCGGCTCTACTGACGAATCGCGGTCTACGTACACCGAGTCCTCGGTTAGGACTAGGCTCTCCGTCATGTCCATCAAACTCTGGTCCCACGTACCGACATACGGGCGCAACCGCTCTGGCACCTTGTTGAAGGTCATGACCGAGCGTACAGGCGGCATCGTGATGGGCGTCCGTACGACCTTGGTGAAGAGCGCGTTCATGACCTCGGTCAGGCCGCCTTCGTTGCCACGGATGTCCAGGATGAGATTCTTGGTGCCGGCTTTTTCCATCTGGTCAAAGGCGTCCCGCAGGAACGGCACCCACTTGAAGCTCAGATTCCAGACCGTGAACGTGCCCAGTTGCAGATATGCGGTCTCATCGTCGAGCAATTCGAACGCCCACAGATCGTCGATGCTCGTCGGCATCTCGTAGCGCTCGCTCAAGATGGCCAGTCGTTCGTCTCGCGTCAGAACGGGTACCGTGACGGTGGCCGTCTCGCCCTGTGTATTCAGCGTCCGGACCGTTATGTCGGTCTCGATGTCGATGACCATGGGCAGGTAGACATCGAACGCCGTATAGCGCTCGGCACCCATGACTTCGAGGTCACTCAGGCGCTTGGCATCGTTTCCACCGTCGGCTTTCACGAGAGGCATCAGGGTTCCGACCAGTGCTTTCACTGGTTTCCCGTTCAGGTGCGTCACTTCGGCACCTGGTGCCAAGTGTTCACTGTCCGAGGCGTTCTTCGTGATGATCATGCGATCCTCGACTAGCCGAAAGGCGAACGGCACCCGCGTAGCCGTATTCGTGACCTGTTCCTTGACGTGGTCTGGCTGATTGTAGTAGTTCGCGTACGTGTGCCCGTCCTGAACCTTGGCCAAGAAGCGCGAGAGCCGGAGGTAGAAGTCCCCGAGCGTCATGCCGGCGCCGACATCAGCCTCGAGTTGATCGAAATGCTGATCCATTTCGGCCTTGGGCGTGTGCCGGTACAGCCCCGCATGCATCAGCTCCATGGCCTCCCGCATGAGCCGCACGTCCTCGACGAGTTGCTCACCTGTAAGGCGCGTCTCGGAGCCAGGGTCGGCG
Source organism: Bacteroidota bacterium (assembly GCA_038749615.1). Lineage (GTDB taxonomy): Bacteria > Bacteroidota > Rhodothermia > Rhodothermales > DATKEJ01 > JBCDHV01. The sequence goes on along the minus strand of JBCDHV010000372.1, from coordinate 3,184 downwards.
GGTTGGGCGAATGTGGATAAGGAAATGAGGAAGGCGAGGGCGAACGAAAGTAGCCGTTTCATCGTGTTGTCGCGTCTGGGGTGAACGGTGCCAGCTGGTATGCCGGCGACCTGACGCTAACCTCCCGTTTTTTGCCGCTGCCGGCGCGTTCGCACACGTTTCAGGCGTCCCACAACGTGTATTGAGCCTTTTGAGCGCCTATTTCCTGGCTGTGGGCTAGCCTATCGCCCACGCCGGTACGCGGCAGGCGAGACCCCTGCGCACTCCTTGAACGCGCGGTTGAAGGTGCTCTTCGAGCTGAAGCCGCTCTCCATGCCTATCGCCAGAACGGTGAAATGATCTTCAGACGGATCGGCCAAGCGGCGCTTGGCCGTCTCGACGCGGTATCCAGTCACAAACTGATTGTACGTCTGGCCAACGCCTTCATTGAGGACATACGAGAGGGTGCGCGCCGGCACACCCACCCGGTCGGCCAGCTCGGAGAGGCTCAGATCCGGGTCGAGATAAGGTGCATCGCTTTCCATGATGCGCAACAGGCGCGACTGGATGAGCGCGAGATCCCGGTCTTCTACCATCTGCACACGGCCGGGCAATGTGTCTCCTTCGGGCAACGAGACGGGCAGTGCCGGCTGCAAAAGCACGAGTAAACCGGCGCTAGCTCCTGCCAAGCCCACCACGATGCCGAGCGGCAAATCCATCACGTACGGATCCGATTGCCGTACGAGCGCGCCGGCCCAGGACCCTGCGTATGCAAGGACGCCAACCAGCAAGGCAGAGCTCCAGCGTACCGAGATTCCTCGCCGGCGAGCGTGCAGATACCCGAGACTACCGCCCACTAGCAGAAACAGAACACCGGCCCAATTGACGAGTGGTTGAATAGCCGGCACATCGACGTCATAGTAGAACCGCCATTTGGCCTCCGGAGACATGAACGTGAGCACCACGTGGTACACAATCTGAACGATCATGGGCAAAAGTAGCCACCTTGCCGAGACGTGCTGCTTTTTCTTCGTGAGCGCAGCAAGGTAGAGATACAGCAAGGGGCCGTATCCCAGCGCAAACTCCCAGGGCCACACGAGGATGCCCGGCGTGGTGTCTCCCAGAGCAAACGCGAACGACAACTCTCTCACACCAGCCACGGCCAGCAGCGCGAGCAGGGCAAGCGCCCACTTCGTCGCCGTTGGCGATGCCGAGCGGCGCATCCAGGCTACGAGTCCTGCCACCACGCAGAGCGCCAAACCGATAGCCAGCACCGGAATGGTGAGGGGCGAAGGTCCGTACATTGTTTGCCGGTTGTGGGAAAGGAAGGGAACGCTACGAGAATGCAAGGGCAGGTGCAACACCGTTCATCACATCGTGGCTTGTGATGGGACGGGTGCCTAGACGGGCCTGCCCCCTCACCTGGTTGCACGCCGTCCGAGATTTTGGGTGGCACTGCAACGTTGGGCAGCGGAAGCCTGAAAGGTATATGCTCTCTAATACCGTCGAGGCGTGCCTGCTGACCGTCTGTCCCATTCGCATCGCCAAAGTGGCCACGAATCGCCACTTGACACATGAGTCAATGTCAATCCCTAGGCCGTTGCGTGCGTCCCTCACAGGCGGTGCACGTCAGGAGGGTCCTTGAGCCATCCGAGATGCTGCACGGCCCACAGCCCAATCAGGATGGCCTCTGCGGCGTCGTGCTTGAGCGATGTCGGTGCGGAGCCACCTGACCATCGGATGATACCTGCAGCCATGCGTTGGGCGTGTGCCTTTGCCTCGGACCCGGATGCGCGCTCACGTTTGTAGAGCAGCTCTCTTCGCCAGCGTTGAGCATGCAGTTCAACGAGGTTCAGCCCACGCCGGCGGGCTTCCTTTCGCCAAGGAATGGCCACGTTGCCTCCTCCTTCGATTACCACGTGCGTGAGAGCCGGCTCGCGTTTGAGGACCGCGTACGCACCTTTCTTGAGCCGGCTCATCGTTCCGAAGTTGGTCGACCGGTAGGACCGGAGCCGGCCGGTGGCATCGTACCACGCCAGGCCAGCTTTGAGGCCGAGATCCACAGCCAGCAGCCTCACTTCACCTGCACCTTCATGCGCGTCCCGTTTAGGCATTCTCCTCTACCTTCCGGCCAGCCAGATTTATGTGTTTAAACACAATCACTCTTCCGCATCGATGTGTGTTTAAACGCATACTATCCTGAATTGGCTACTCGGGATTCGCCTGCAGGTATTGGATTTCATCAGGGTATGGTGCCTCGTTGCTGTACATGTTAAAACACACGAGTGCCTAGACCCTAGACCTGATGCCGTGTCTGCCCCTCTCCAGAAACAACAAACTTTTGCGTCGTCAGGGACTCGAGGCCCATCGGGCCGTAGGCGTGAAGCTTGGTCGTTGAGATACCGATTTCCGCGCCGAGCCCCAACTCACCGCCGTCGGAGAATCGAGACGATGCGTTGACCAGAACGACGCTCGCATCCACTTCCCGGACGAACCGCCGAGACGCACTGAGGTCGTTTGTGACGATGACTTCCGTGTGGTTGCTGCCGTAGTGCGCAATGTGATCCATCGCTTCGTCCATGGTATCGATGACCCGCACGGCTAGGATGAGATCTAGAAATTCGGCGTGGTAGTCGTCCTCGGTCACTGGGGCTACGTCAGCCCCCAAGTAGGTTCTCGCGCGGTCGTCAGCTCGGAGTTCCACGCCCCGTTCGTGCATGGCTGAGCCCAGCAGCGGGAGTACACGTTCGGCAGCGCTCGCGTGCACGAGCAGGGTCTCGATAGCATTGCACACGCCGGGCCGGGAGGTCTTCCCATCAATGAGCAGCCGGCGACTGATTTCTGCGTCAGCCGAGGCGTCGACGTACAGGTGGCAGACCCCCTTGTAGTGTTTGATGACCGGGATCCGGCTGTGCTCGTCCACGAAACGGATCAGGCCTTCGCCGCCTCGGGGAATGACCAAATCGATCAGGTCGTTCATCCTGAGTAGATCAGGAATGGCCTGCCGGTCTGTGGTCGGCACGAGCGTGATCGCGCCGGCCGGTATGCCGACGGATTCGAGCCCCGCGTGCAGTGCCGTAGCAATCGCTGTATTGGAATGAAACGCTTCCGATCCGCCTCGCAGGACAACGGCGTTGCCCGATTTCAGGCAGAGAGCAGCGGCATCGGACGTCACATTCGGGCGTGACTCGTAGATCATGGCAAT
>JBCDHV010000371.1:0-4592 GCA_038749615.1 Bacteroidota bacterium | reverse complement strand
GCCGACGAACAGCTCGTAAATCCCCACGGAGGCGATGAGCACACTGAACCCGAGCAGGAAGAGGTCGACGATCGTCATCGTGTTGTAGATGACGCGGTACTCTGAGTCCGAGAACTGCAAGATTTTGCTGACCACCACGGCCCCCTCGACGCTGGCGTACACCATGACGACCAACGCCAACAAGAACAACCCGATGGACACCAGCAGACCAATCCCGCGGACGAGATACTGAAACGCATGCATAACGATAAAAGGCAGGACAGAAGTGCGGAAAACGGGCTGCCGGCCATAGAGAAGGGAGCGGTAGGCTGGCTGGACGTGGCAGAACCAGAGACGGCACTCCGACGGAGCTTCTCTTCGATGGTTTCCTGCTCAGCGTCGCCTCGATAATCCGGGTTGGCAGTTCTCTCACGGCCACGTTCGGCGCAGCAGCTCTGGCAGCGGGCGGCTATCTCGTCCATAGAGCCGGCGATGGTTCGCCGAAAACGCCTAGCAACGGTGGCTGGGAACCTGATCACCTTGCTAGCCAAGGACAGCGAAGAGACATCCGAGACGGAACAGATTCTGCCGGCTGTGAGCTAGAGCAAGTCCCCTTACGTCAGCCATTGCTCGATCTCCTTCCGCACTTCCTCGTGTGACACGGTCCGTCTCTGCCGTACATCTTCTAATCCTTGCTCGATCTTCTGCAAGAAGTACAATTCGTAGAGGATGTCCTCGAACGTGACATCGTCGTCGAGGCGTTCGATCAATTTGAGCGAGGTTTGTTTGGCTGGCAGCTGTGTGGACATTGGACTGCGTGTTCGACTAGTCGCTCTGGATATGGATTGTACAAGACGCGCATGATTGGAGGTTAGGGTTCTGAAGAATGAACCCACAGCGTGCCCCATGAGCTTCCTGGTCACCATCCCGAGGAGAGAACGCGAATCCCTAACAAGCTTTCAGCTCAGCCGTGACTGCTCTCTCTGTAGCACTTGCCGTCCTGTGGCCGCTCTTCTTAGCTTGGAAAAGGCTCAAAAGAAACTCACGCTCATGTCCACGGTTCTTCGTATCGGGCCGTACCGGTTCTTCTTTTTCTCAAATGAAGGCAGCGAGCCACCCCACATACATGTGGAGCGTGACAGAGATGTAGCCAAGTTTTGGCTCGACCCCGTGACTCTGGATAAGAGCGGAGGGTTCAACCGCACCGAGTTGAACCGTCTTAACCGCCTAGTTGAGGAACATCAACTTCACTTACTGGATCGCTGGCATGAGTTCTTCACTACTTGAATTGGGTGATCCGCGCGTTCAGCAGGTCAGGGTAGAAACCGAAGCCTTGGTTGTAGACCTGCAGGATGGGCGAAGTCTGGCCGTGCCGCTGAGTTGGTATCCTCGCCTCTGGCATGCAACCGTCGAAGAGCGTCAGCAGTGGAGGCTCATCGGAAACGGGACAGGTATTTATTGGTCATCCGTAGATGAAGACATTAGCGTGAGAGGCCTGTTAGCAGGGAAGCCATCCAACGAGCGGCCCGAATCGCTCAAACGCTGGCTCAGCGAGCGAAAGGGCGGATGAGGTGACAAGCACCGCTTTGCCGTTGACACGTGTTCAGTGAACCCACAGCGAGCCCCGCGAGCGTCCGGCCCACCAGCCCAACCACCCAACTAGATCAACCGCTTCAGCTCTTTCACCCGGCGGACGATGTGCTCCCGGTCCATGTCGCGGAAGCGCTCAGGGAGGAGGCTTCGGCTGGTGCATTCCAGGACGGCGGCGAGGTTTTGAAGCTCGATCTCTTCCGGGTATGTGGGCGGGATGAAGTCTTCGATGACGGCCGACAGGACTTCGGCGTCGACTTTTGGCTTGCGGTTCCCTTTGGCTTCGGCGGCGGCGCGGAACTTGGCGCGGGTGAGGATGGCTTCCATCTCCGCACCGCTGAACGAACGGGGGCCGATAATGAGACGCTTCGGGACTTCGTCGAGCGAGAGCTTGATGCCCGTGCGCTTCATCATGACCTGAAGCAGCTCCTCGCGATCTTCCTTCGTTTCCGGATAGAACAGCGCGAGGTGTTCCTCAGCACGGCCCTGCCGCTTGAGGTCGATGGGCATCAGATCCGGGCGGGCAGTGACCAAGAACCAGATGATGCGGCCCCGATTCTTCGAGTTGCTCATGAACGAGGCAATCTGCCCAAAGACCCGGCTCGACACCCCAGAATCGCCCTGCGCGTCACGGTCGCCAAGGGCCGCGTCGGCCTCGTCGATCATCACGGCGACGGGCGTCATCGCTTGCAGCAGGCTCAGAATCTTCTCGAGGTTGCCCTCGGTAACCCCTTGCCACTGCGAGCGGAAGTTCTTCAGCTTCACCATCGGAATGCCGATCTCGCCGGCAAAACAGGTGATGATGAACGTCTTCCCGGTCCCCACCGGCCCGGCCACGAGGTAGCCCATCGGCATCACGTCGTTGCGGCCTTTCTTGAGCGCTTTGGCCGCATCCCGGAGGTGTTCTTTCACCTCGCCGTGGCCGGCTACGAGATCGAGGCTGTAGTCCGTCTCCACGAACTCGAGCATTCCGTAGGCCTCGCTCTCGATGATCTCCTTCTTCCGGTCCGAAAGCTGCTCGAAGGTAAGCTTTTGCCGGTTCTCCAGCACGTCGGCGATGAGCGTGCGGAGCTGGATGAAGTTGACGCCGGCCGTGTTGATGGCCAACGCGTTCTTCGAGACCTCAGAGTGCCCGTCGAAGTCGCGGTCCTTCGTGAAGTGCGTGATGAACTGCCGGCGCTCCGACTCGTCAGGAATCGGGATCTGGATTTCAGCGGTGTAGGGGCTCTGGATGAGCTGCTGGTTCAGGTCGCGGAGGTTTTCCGTGACCAGGGCCACAGTGAAATCGGCCCGGAGGAAGAGCGGGTCATGGGCCCACTTTTGCAGGAAGACCAGGGCATTCCGGTCCTCGGACGAGTACATCGACGCCTCGGCCATCGGGATGACGGTCTCGGCGAAGTCGATGACCACCGCCACTCGCTTACCCTCGGCCAGCCGCACGCGCAGGTAGTTCTCCAGAACCGAGAACACCCGCACGGGGTCCTTGGGCATCTTCTTGGCGAACTCAGTGCCGAAGATCGTGTCGTAGCCAGAGAGGGCCTGGTTGAAGTCCTTCCGGCTCGCTTTGTCCTGGAAGTGAATCCCGCCCGACCGGTCGTAGAACAAGATGACATCCCGGCTGGCAAACAGGTCGCCCGTCAGGAATTCCCGCAGCGGGACATAGCGCGTTTCACCGTCGTCGTCTTCTGTTGGGACGAGGTCTCGGACATTGCCGTACAGCACGAATTGGTTGAGCGTCTTCGTGTAGTACTTCCGGGCAAATTCTTTAGCCCAAGCCGGGTAGTGCGCGATGTACGGCTCGATTTCCATGGGTAGGTGGGTTGGTTGGGTGATGGGTAGGTGGGTGGGGGGGCTGTCCAGCGGAGTAGCGCCCGTCTACACGCACCTGCCACAACCGGGAGTGGTTGGAAAGCGTTGGACATCGTCCCGATACACAGGAAAGGGCAGCCTACGCAACGGTGATCGTGTCGTCTAGGTAGACGTCTTGGATGGCGTTGAGGATGCCGACGCCGTCGTTCATGGGGCGCTGGAAGGCTTTACGGCCCGAGATGAGCCCCATGCCGCCGGCGCGCTTGTTGATGACGGCCGTGCGGACGGCTTGTTGCAGGTCGTTTTTGCCCGAGCCGCCGCCGGAGTTAATCAGGCCGGCGCGTCCCATGAAGCAGTTGGCCACTTGGTAGCGCGTCAGGTCGATCGGGTGATCCGAGGAGAGCTCCGTGTAGATGCGCTCGTCGAGTTTCCCGTAGCTCGAATCGCCGGCATTCAGGGCGCGGTAGCCACCGTTCTGCGTCGGTTGCTTCTGCTTGATGATGTCGGCCTCGATGGTGACACCGATGTGGTTGGCTTGCCCGGTGAGGTCGGTGCTCGTCTCGTGGTTCACGCCATCGACCTTGAAGCCGGAGTTGCGGACGTAGCACCACAGGATGGTAGCCATCCCCATTTCATGCGCAATCGCGAAGGCTTGGCTGACTTCCTGGAGCTGCCGGTTGGAATCGTCCGAGCCGAAGTAGACAGTCGCGCCAACGGCCACGCAGCCCATATTCCAGGCTTCCTCGATCCGGGCGAACAGAATCTGGTCGTACGTATTCGGGAAGGTGAGGAGCTCGTTGTGGTTGAACTTCAGGATGAACGGAATCTTGTGGGCGTACTTCCGTGCCACAGACCCGAGCGCGCCATAGGTGGAGGCCACGGCGTTGCAGCCGCCTTCGATGGCGAGCTTGACGATGTTCTCGGGGTCGAAGTAGATCGGGTTCTTCGCAAACGAGGCACCGGCCGAGTGCTCGATGCCTTGGTCGACGGGCAGAATCGACAGGAAGCCCGTTCCGCCGAGCCGGCCGCGGTCGAACATGGTCTGGAGCGACCGGAGAACCTGCACGTTGCGGTCCGAGGGGCCAAAAACGCGATCCACGAAGTCGGCGCCTGGGAGGTGAAGGGCGTCCTTGGAAATGGTTTTGCTTTCGTGTTCGAGCAAATAGCCGGCTTCGTCGCCGAGGATGTCTTCGATGGACATGGTGGTTGGGTAG
>JBCDHV010000370.1:0-4600 GCA_038749615.1 Bacteroidota bacterium | reverse complement strand
TAGCCGCTCGGGCAGCAACCGGCGGAACCGGTGGAGTTCGAACCCGAAATGCTCGAGATCCGGCGGGCATGGCGCATGAACCACACCGTTGGGCAGGGCCTCGATCATCAGATACTGATCGTCGTAATCCGTCCACGTATTCAGGACGTGGAAACCCGTGGCGCGGAAGAGATAATCGAGCGAGGCCTTCGAGAAATACGAGCAGTGCTCGTAGTACACGTCCCAGAACGCGATGTCTCGGAGGATGCGTTCGGTATCGGGGATTTGGAAAAAAACGACCGTGTCTGTGCGATCGCCGATGGCACGGCGGACGGTTTCCATGAATGCTGCCGGCTCGCGGATGTGCTCCAGCGTCATTTTGCAGCACACGAAATCGGCCTGGACGTCGGTGTAGCGCTCGTCGTAGAGATCCTGCACGAAGGTCAGGCCTTCCTCTCCGTCGTACGGATTCCGTTCTGGCACATACGCCGGGTCGAACCCGATCCCGGTGTTGTTGCCGAGCTGCTTGAGCAGCGTCACGAAATCGCCCTTGCCGCAGCCGATTTCGAGTACATGCTTCTCGCGCAGGTCGTAGCGCTCGATCAGTTCCTCAGCAAGCCGGCGATGGAAGCGCGAGAAGGTCGGCGAGTACCCCTGCGTCTCTTCGTACCGCGTCGAATATGCCATGACCTCAGGCTCAAACGCGACGTTGGTCACGAAGCCGCAGTACGAACAGGCCTGTAGGTCGATTTGCCCCACCGGGAACGAGGCGGCTTCGTCTTCAGACGAGACGAGCAACACGCTGTGCACGGGCACGTCATCAACGCGCGACAAAGGCGTAAGGGTGCCGGCCGTACGGCAGTTGGGGCAAGACATAGCGGATGGGCTAGCGGGTTGAATGTTGAGCGCTCGGCTGGAGGAGGCGTGTCAAAGGAATGGTCGTCTCAAAACAACGCCGGCTCGGAAAGCAAGACAGATCATTTCCACCCACCCAGCGAACGCCCGGAATGCGGTATGTGCACCATTTTCAAGCTTGGGGTCACGCTGAGGCCGCCGAGGCGATGAACGTGCGGAAGAGGGAGCCGGTATCGTCGCCAAACTCCCAGTTCACCGCAAGCCCGACCCGGTTGATGGCAAGCCGGCCGGCCGCCGGGTCGATGTCGGAGAGCGCGCGGTACAGGATCGGCTGGCCGTTGAGATACACAGCGACGTGCGCGCCGTTGGACGCCAAGCGAAGCGTATGAGGTTTTCCCCAATGCACGCGCCAACCGACGTTTGTCCAGACCGCTCGGTAGAGTTCTTCTTTGCCGGCCCACTTGAGGAAGCACGACACGGACGAGCCGCCATATCGGTCACTCATCCAGTTGTTGATGACCAGATAGTGGTCGGCATCCTGGAAGAGCGTCAGCCCGCCACGGCCTCGCTCGTCTTCCCCTTGTGCCGTGCCCGGAGGCGTGATTTCAACGCTCAGGTCGGCCGACGCCGGATGGTCCCAGGGCAAGGTGTAGAGAGTACGGCCAGGGTTCGGCTCCGCTTTGGACGCCACCACTCGCGCTGAGTCCATGCCGGTCGTGACAATCCGGCCCTCACCCAGCGAACGCTGCCAAAACCCGATCGGGGTCGGCCGGCTGTCGAGATCAGCGGTCTCTCCTCGGAAATACTCACTCACGACGGGCTCTGCCACCGCCGGCTTCCACGGCACGTCGATCTTGAGCAGGTCCGGCACGTGCACACGCCGCGGGCACGACTCAAACATCGAGAACCACGCCGACGCACTCTCGCTGTAGAGCCCAACCCCAACGGCTCGGTTCAGCGCGGGCTCGTCGATGTCGGTACCGAAGAGCGGCCGGCCGTCGAGTAGAATCTGTGCCCGCTGCCCGTCGTCGATGATCTGGAGCGAGACCGGGGTGTGCTCGAGTGCAAGGGTCTCGCGAAGCAGCACGCGAGGCTGCCCGTCGACCAGCCGGCGAAGCACAGCCTCCTTTGCTGTCACGGTCACGACCCAGTAATTCCGGTCGTCTGCGAGGCGCCACACGAGGCCGGCCGGCGCGCTCTGCGAACTGACGTGGACGAGGGTATGAATCAGCCCAGCCGGCGCGAGTCCCTCGACCCAGGCAACGCCTTCGCCCACGGTCCCTTTCTGCGACCGCTCGAACGATCCTTGCACGCGCCAACGGATGCCGTTCTCGGTTGAACGATGCTCCAGCCGGCCGCGGCCATCGAGCAAATCGGCCACCTCAGACGCGCCAAACCACTCGCCCCAGGCCTCGACCTTAGCCACGCGCGCGCCGTAGACACTCGTATCTGATTGGAATCCGGATTGGCCGAGGACGCTCTGGTGCAAGCCGGCATACAACTCGCGATCCTCCCCGAACGGATCCAGACCAATGGGGCGGACGGAGGCAATCGACCCCAGTTGGGCAGCTTCCTCGTATGCGCCGGCGAGCAACAAGACACCCGCCGGCCGCACGACGGCCACGATGAGCAATGGCACATTCGGAACGGCCCGAGCGGAGCGCACGTCCATGCTCCCCATTCCGGTCATAAGCGTTGCATTCGTGGGCCCGGCCCCTTCAATCGCGACACGCATGCCGGTGCGTGCTGGTTGGGCCGGCAAGCGTTCCGTGTAGAACCCGGCGGCCAGACTCCGCGTGAGTGGTGGATCGTGATGCAAGATGACCGGCTTGGGTGGAATGCGCTTCATCCACTTCGTGCCAAACGCTGAGGTGAGTTGGGCCGCCACGCGCCGCCCGAGCCGTTTGAGCGCCGGCTCCTGTTCCTGTTCGGTTTCGGACGCGTTGTGCCCGTTGTTGACCAGCACCGCGAAGGCCAGCCCCGCTTCACGGTCGAACGGCCCATACACCAGCGCCGACTTCCCCCATCCCGGCTTGGCCAACCACGCAATCCGAAGCCGGCCGTCTGAGATCGACATCGACTTGTTCGCGTCCGCACCGAGCCGTTCGACCGTGCCGACTCGCGTGCCTACGACTTTTCCGCGGGAACGGTCATCGTCAAACGAATCCGAGACGTAGAGGGCATCAGCAGAAAGCACAGGCCAATGGGGCATGAAAGGGGCTGGGGCGGGAGCGGTGATGCGCGGGTGTGGTGGCGGACCGTCAGCGCGCAACTAGGTTCTAAGGAAAGGTCCCGGCTTCTCCTGATCAACCGGTCGTACCCGTACAGGCCCCAAGTGGCCGGCTCGCATGTCATGCCGCCGAGAACATCTCTACGCCCATCGCTCACCTGGATGGCGCTTGTTAAACGTTACCGGCACTTCACGGATGCCGCACCGCCGAACCGTATCTCCAACCTCGTAAAGACGTTGCATGCAACGTCTCTTCGGGATGTCGCCATGGTTGGGCTAACTGACGACCTGAACGGGTGTACTCCCCCTCCGGCGCTCCAGTCAAAACTCGACGCTAAACCCGATGGTGGGTAGCCGGCCGACGTTCGTCTGCTCCCGGAGGCGGTCTGGCTCGGCGGGGTCCTCGGTGTATTCGAGGGCGAAGACGTTTTCCCGGCCAAGCACATTCTGGACATCGAGATAGATCACACCGTTGATGCCACGGCCGAACTCGATCCGGCGGTCGACGCGGACGTCCCAGCGAACGAAGGCCGGCGTTCGTTCCTGATTGAGCCGGTCGAGGTCGAGCACGCCGCGCCGGCTGATCGCGTACTCGATGGCCGAGGCGTCCAAATCGAACGGCGTAAACGGCCGGCCGGAACGCACCGTCAGCCGGCTGCCAATTTCCCAACGGCCCAGCCGCGCCCCACCCGTCGCCGAGATGCTGTGCCGGACATCCCACGAACTCGGCTTGAACACCCCATCGGCTCCGGTAAACTCGCTCCACCCGAGCGTGTACGCGCCAATGCCGTAGAATCTGGTCGTGAGCCGCTGCTGCGCGGAGAGTTCGACGCCGTATGCCCGGCCTTCGCCGACAGACTGCAACGGCTCGGCTCCCACGATGCCGAAATCACCGCCGAGATTGGCGAGCGAAATGCGTGGGTCGGCGACGGAGACTGGGTATTCGCTGTAGCCCTTGAAGTAGCCTTCTGCCGACAGCCGCAACCCCCGATTCGGCTTGACGGCCACACCGGCGACAACCTGCGCTACGTCGATCCATTCCAGCGACTGGTTGACGAACGCGCCGTTTTCTTGCACAGCGAGCGAGATCAGTTCGGGCGACTGTGTGAACCGACCAACGGCTGCGTTCACGGAGACCTTCGAGGTGAGGTCGTACGTCGCCGTAGCACGCGGTGAAACCACGACGGTGTTGTCGGTGAAGTCGTTGGCATCGATACGCAACCCTCCGGTCAGAGCAAGCCGGCCACCCAGCAGTTGCGAGGTCAGTTGGGCATACGCGAACGTCTTCCATAGCCCCAGATCCGTGCTGAACTGAAGATCTGCCGGCAAGCGGTTCGCCGGCGTCGACCGTTGGAAGAAATCGGACACAATGGCCTCACGCGAAGCCCCACCGCCGGCTCCGAGCGTCAAGGAACGGGACAGTTTGAAGTCGCCGTCGCTGCGCAAGCGCCAAGCGGTTTCCTGAGAGTCGTTGGCCAGCAAAGCGACTTCGTTCTCGTCGCGGTCTCGGAAGGCGAAGTCCTGGTACGAGCGGCT
>JBCDHV010000369.1:0-4615 GCA_038749615.1 Bacteroidota bacterium | reverse complement strand
GCTCAGGGGTCGAAACGGGCGAAGGGACCGGGGCTGGCGCCGAGCTGGTTTCCACGCCGGGCTCAGGGGCCGGCTCGACGGTAGCTGGTGCAGGCCGGCTCGGGCCTTGCGCGATGGGCGTGCCGGTCACATTCTCGATACTGCGCGTGGCATTCCGGGCGAGCGTGATGGCTTCTTTCGCTTGAGCCAGGGCGAGTTCGGCCTGGGCAACTGCCAGTTCAGCTTGGGAGATCGCGAGGGAGGCTTCCGCTTTGGCTTCGGCGAGGTCGAGCTGGTCGACAGGCCGGCGCGGGGTGGTGCGTTCCGGGCGCGGAGCCGGCGTTTCGGCCGTGGATAGCTCGATCTGCCCTGGTGTGTTCTCTTCCGGGGCAACGAAGGGAATATCGCCTTGCTCAACGAACACGCGATATTCCTTGACATCCGAGCCGCTGGCGTTCTCGGCCGTCACCTGGATCGTGTGCTCACCCGGCCGCGTGAAGCGGAACGAAATCGGATTACCGATGAGCCGTGGGCCATCGGAGAACGTCCAGGCGAAGAGGACGGGCATCGAGGCATCATCGTTGACCTCGGCGCGGAAGGTCGCGGCATCGTCCGTCGTGAGTGTCCGCGGGATGTGCACCTTCTCGATCCGCACGGGCTTGGCGTACCGGACGCCGAGGTTCGCGATGCGGAGCCCCCCGCCTACGAAGCCAATCAGATCGAAATTCGACCCGCCGGCCTGATTGTCGATTGCGCCGTCGGGAGAGACAAAGTTGACGTTGGCTTCCTGGAAGAGGTAGAGCTTGTTGGTGATCGCTAGGTTGATCCCGATGCCAGCGGACGGCCCACCGGCCACTTCCACGCCGCCATACGTCCGGTTGATGCCGGCTTGTACGAAGGGCGAGAGCCGGCCCGTGACAGGCACGAAGCGGATCATCGCGATAGCGGTGCGCAGGCGGAGCGGATCTTGGATGCGCGGATATTCGCCCTGCTGGTAGGCAGCGAGAATGGCCCACCGTGGCGACAGGTGCCACGCGAGTTCTGCGCCGAAGGCCTGCCGGCTCCAATCGTTCTCGGAGTTTGCGGCATCCAGATCACCGCCGTAGTAGGAGAGCCCGATGCGGGCGCTAATGTGTAGACCAGGGGCCGGCTTTGCGGAAATCGCCTGCGCCGCGGCGTCTGGCGCAACCGCCATCCAGACCGCAACAAATACCAAAGCGAAGACGTGCCTCTTCATCGCTGTACCTCATTGTGCTTGCCAAAATGTCGAGCCGGCCGCGCGCCAACGCGCCAGCTAAACCTCCAAACGCTAAGATATTGGTTTTTCGGACACAGTCCAAAATGGGGGGCAGGGTTGGTGGGGCTGTGTTGCAGGGTGGCAGGTGTGGCAGATGTTGCAGGGTAGCAATGTGTCAAGGTTGATTCAGGGGCGTAGGGGCTTAGATGTTGCAGATGAATTGCCACAGTGCCACATCTGCCACACAGCCACACGGAAAGCCCGTGTTGCATTATGGCAGATGTAGCAGGCATCTTCGCCACACAGCCACACAGCCACACAGCCACACAGCCACACAGCCCCCATGCCACACCTCCAACCGCTAACGCCCGCCGGCTGGCAGGCCGCGTACGACCGCGCCCGCCGGCCCGTCGTGTTTGCGGCCCCGGCCTATCTGGCGGCGGCGGCCGAGGCGACTGGGCGGACGGTGGAGCGGATCGGGGTGTTCGAAGGGGACACGCTACAGGCCTCCGTGGCGCTGGTGGTGCGCCGGCTCGGGCCGCTTCGGATGGCTCCTGTGCCGCCGGTGACGCCGTTCAGCGCGGTGCTGGTCGAGGACTCGGCAGGCTCGCCGGCTGTCCAGGCACTCTGGGCGCACGTGCGGGAGCGCTATGCATCATCGGCGCTGCATTTGGCTCCGGGGGTGCCCCCGCCCGCCGGCACGCCGGCCCAGATCCTCTACACGTACCGCCTCGATCCAGCGCATGCGGAGCCGGCCACTTGGTCGTCCAGCGCCCGCCGGCTCTTCCGAAAACACAGCGCCGAGTTCACCTTCCACGCCCGCCCAAGCGCCGTACCGGCCGTCCTGGACCTCCTCGAACTCCGGTACCGGGCCGCCGGCCGCGATCTCCCGACCGGCCGGCCCTCGCTCACCCACTGGGCCGAAACGCTCGTCCATGCCGGTCTTGCGCGCGTGTACACCGTCGAGCAGTCGGGCACCATCGAGGCTGGGCTCGTCGCGCTCATTGGCCGGGACGCCGCGTACTACTGGCTCGCCGGCAGTCGCCCGGGTCCGGCGATGACCGTCCTGCTAGGTCACCTCTGGCCCCACCTTGCTGAAGCAGGCATCGACACGTTCGATTTCGTCGGGGCCAACACGCCGGCCCTAGCCGAGTTCAAACGCCGGTTCGGCGGCCGGTTGGTGCCGTATGGTCGGTTGGTTGGGTAGGGCGCTCGCAGGGCTCGCTGTAGGTAGGCGGGGATAGGGTGGCAGATGTTGCAGAGTGGCAGATGTTGCAGGGTTGGTTGCCACACCTGCCACCGAGCCACATGGAAAGCAAGTCTTGCATGAGGGCAGGTGTGGCAATCATCTTCAACCACCCAACCACCCAACCACCCAACCACCCAACCACCCACCTCTTCGTTGAAATATCGCTTGGAGGCCGGCGGTGGGGCGGTGTACATTTCGGGCCGGGAAAAATTTCGGGGTGTGGCGCAGCCCGGTAGCGCGCTTCGTTCGGGACGAAGAGGTCGTGGGTTCAAATCCCGCCACCCCGACATTGAAAAGCCTCACTTGCTTGGCAAGTGGGGCTTTTCTGTTCGCTTTGCTCACGTGGCGGGTTGACGAGTTGCAGGTGGCGAGTGAGGCTGAAATTCGAGAACGCGTTGGTTTTCTCGTCAGCCCACCCGCCACGTGCTACACGCACGAAGTGAGCCCCTCTGCCACGCGAGCAAAGCGAGTAAGGGGACCTAGACGCCAACTACACCGACCGGCCTCGTCCGTATATTCTACATTCACCCGCCACCTGCTACCCGTTACCTGCCACGCGAACGAAGTGAGCATCTCTGACTCCGGACATCCCGGCGACACCAGCCAGGCGGTCGCTGTGCTCGATGCGGCGGGCCGGCATCGGACGCTGAGTTACGCGTACGCGCAGCTCTTCGGGTATGATGCTACGAGCCGGCTGGCTGGGCGTCGGTGGGACCGGCTCTACACGGTCTCGGGGCGGGAAACCCTGCTCGAAGAAGCGCGGCCGGCGATCCAGCGAGGAGAGGCGTGGACGGGGCTCGTGGGCGCTGTGTTGGCCGATGGGACGCGGCGGACCTTCGAGGTGGCGCTCAATCCGCTCTCCGACGGCTTCATCGCCTGCTTAGTCAATGAGCCGGCCGTCGAGTCGACCGAGGACTACGAGCAGGCGCAAGTCGAGGCGTTGGCGGCCGAGTTTGCGGTCACTTTCATCAGTCTAAAGCCTGGCGAGATCGACGCGGCCATTCTTGCAGCGCTCGAACAGGCCGCTACAGCCCTCAAGGCCGAGCGCGCTGCGCTGTTTCGGTTCGTAGAAGACGGCATGGTGGTGCGCCCGGCGCATACCTGGATGGCCACGGGCGAGCGAGAAATGGGGGGCGAGGAATTCCCGGTCACGCTCATGCCGTGGCTCAAGCGGCAACTCGAAGCCGGCCGGTTGCTTGCGGTATCGAGCCGGGCCGACCTTCCCGAGGAAGCGTCCCGAGAGCTCGCACAGATGGAGCGCGACGGCGTGCAGAGCTTCGTAGCGGCCCCGCTTCGGTATGCCGGCGCGTTGATCGGATATCTCCGGTTCGATCTGATGGCTGCCGACGCCATGATGTCGAGCCCGCAGGCCTCGCTCGTGGAGCGGACGGCGCAGATTTTCGCCAATGTGCTCGAGCGGAAACGGATGGAAAATCAGCTGATTGCGTCCAAGGAAGCAGCCGAAGAAGCAGCGCGCATCAAGTCATCGTTTCTCGCCAACATGAGCCACGAAATCCGCACGCCGCTCACGTCGATCATCGGGTTTGCCGGCTTGCTGGCCGAGGAGGTCGAGACGGAGCAGGAGCAGGAATACGTCAGCTTGATCCAGGACAGCGGCACGCGCCTGATGGAGACGCTCAACTCCGTGCTCGACCTCGCACAGCTCGAAGCCGCCGGCCGCTCCGTTAACCTCAGCGTGTTCGATTTGAACCAGCAGGTCGAGGATGTCGTCCGCCTGCTCCGGCCCCTCGCCGATGCCAAGGGCCTGACGTTAGAAGCCGTTCCTTCCGAAATGCCGGCCCGCGCGGAAGTCGATCACGCGTGTCTGCTCCGGATTCTAAACAACCTGATCGGCAACGCCATCAAGTTCACATCGAAAGGCGGCGTCTCCGTCGAAGTCGTGGCCGATGGGCAGCAGGTGTCCATCCACGTGCGCGACACGGGGATCGGCATCGACGAGGCCTTTCTGCCTCGGTTGTTCGACCCGTTCCGGCAGGAGAGCGGCGGGCTCAACCGGCAGTACGAAGGAAGTGGCCTCGGGCTGACCATTTCCAAGCGCCTCATCGATCTGATGGGGGGGACGATCGAGGTGACGAGCGAGAAAAGCGTGGGCAGTACGTTCACGATTTCGTTTGCCCAGGTACGGCCGT
>JBCDHV010000368.1:0-4621 GCA_038749615.1 Bacteroidota bacterium | reverse complement strand
CACAACGCCGGCGGATTCGGCACACTCGATGACGATGACCGCTTCGGCAGCGCGCTCGCCGGCGTCGCGGACGTGAACAGCGACGGCGTGGAAGACTTGGTGGTCGGGGCGGCCGGCGATGACGATGGTGGACCACAACGAGGGGCCGTGTACGTGCTGTTCTTGACGCAGACAGGCACGGTCAGCGGCTTCCAGAAGATTAGCCAGACCTCGGGAGGCTTCGGGCTGTCCTTGAACAACCTCGGTGGATTCGGGTCGGCGATCGAGTCCATTGGCGATCAGGACGGAAACGGCGTCCCGGATCTCGCCATCGGAGCCTCGGCTGCTCCGGGCTCGGGACGGGCGTTCGTCGCGTTTCTCGACGCAGCCGGCACTAGCCTCAACGCCGTCGAAATTCCCGAAGCAGCGCTCGCTTTGGGCGACCGGTTCGGTGCCGGCCTGGCCTTTCTTGGCGATCTGGGGGCCGACGGTGATGTCGAGCTTGCCGTCGGTGCGCCGGCGCACGACGAGGGTGGACGCAACCGGGGCGCGTTCTGGACTTACTCGCTCGACATCAATCCGCCTTTGGCGGCCGGCGTCACAGCGTGGCTGTGGGGCGCAGACGCCGGCACTGGATCTCTGATGCGCGCCGACCTTGCTGCTGCCGGACTCCTCCCGGCTGCTCAGCCCTACAACGCCACGCCCTGGAGCTATGCCGGCAGCGAGTCCGTAGCCAGTCACTCAGCCCGTAGCGTCGACTGGGTGCTGGTTCGGCTCTACGCGGAGAATACCCCGGACGAGATCGCGGCCAGCGCAGCCGGCATGCTTGACACCACCGGAAGCGTCCGGGACGCCGTCACCAACGAAGCACTGCGCTTCAATGTGTCACCAGGCCCGTACTACGTCAGTATCGAGCACCGAAACCACAAGCCTGTCCGCACTGCACAGCCCGTCCTGTTCGACACGTTCGCCGAGGTCGATTTTACGCTCAGCGAGACGAGTGCCGGCGTCAACGCGAGCTATGAGACGCCGTACGGCTTCTATGCGCTATGGCCCGGAAACAGCATCGGTAGCGCCACGCTCGATGCCCTCGATGCGCTCGACTGGCGCTTGATGGCCGGCCAGAGTTCCGTCTACACTCGCGCCGACTTCAACCTCGACGGCGACGTGGACGCTGCAGACCTGCTGGGCCTCTGGCTGCCGGCCAATGGCCGCTGAGTGTGCCTACGCGGGCGCGGGCGCGAGGGCCGCTCGCTCACGCGCACTCCGTTCTTGCCAAGGCCGGGCGGCCAGCGTATCGCCGACGGCGAGATAGGCACGGGCCAGGTTGCCGGCGCATTTGGCCGTGCGGCGGTGCGGGGTGTCGAGTTGCGCGTCGAAGCGAGCGATGGCGGCTTCCAAAAACGGAATGGCTTCGGTTGGCCGGCCTTGATCGAGGCGAAGCTCGGCGATGAGTTGCCGGGCCGCATGCGTGTTGAAGTGATCCGCACCGAGCCGGCTGATCAGCATCGGAAGCGCCTCAGCGTACGCCGAATCGGCAGCGCTGAATTGGCCTTGGCGATGCCGGATCGCGCCGAGGTAGAGCAGTCCATTGGCCACGCGCGGATGATCCGGACCAAGCAGCTGTTTCCGGATAGCAATGGCTTCGGCTACGTGCTGGCCGGCCTCGCCGAACGCTTCGGCAGCGTACAACGAGGCCCCGAGGTTGTAGTGTGCCGTCGCGGTGTACGGGTGTTCGGGGCCATAGGCTGCGCGGTACTCACCCAGCAGCGTCCGGCGGATGCGGACTTCGGCGTCCGTTTCTCCGCGTTCGTTGAGCAGAATCGCATAGTCGCTCAGGGCGTGAGCAATCCTGGGGTGCCCGCGCGGATGCAACGCCTGCCGAATCCGAATCGCCTCGTCAAACTGCCTCTCGGCGTCATCCAGCCGGTTCAGCGTCCGGTTCACATTGGCCAGTTCGACGAGTGCAGCAGCTACGCCGGCTGAATCAGCAGGAGGTTCCGTGTAGAGCCGGCGGGCCGACGTGAACTCGCCCAACGCCGCTTCGAGTTGACCCTGATCGTCGAGTACCCGGCCGAGCCGCATCCGGGCGTACGCCTCCTCACCGGGTGCTGCGCCGATGGCCAACCGCTGCTCCAGCGCCGGCCGGATCATCGCTTCGGCTTCGCCGAGCCGGCCGAGCCGCCGCAACACGACGCCGGCGCGGAGTTGCGCGTAGGTGTGAGCGATGGGATCGGGATTCGAGGCGCGGTTGAATTGGGCCAAGGCCGAATCGAGCAGCACGAGGGCGCGTTCGGGCTCGCCGAGCTCCGTGTAGGCGCGGCTCATGGTGGTCAGCATCCGGCCCCGCACCTCGGGTTGGCCTTCGAGGTCATTGGCAATCCGATCCACGCCGCGTTCGAGTAAATCGCGAGGCCGGAGGGAATCGGCCTGCGCCGGGTCAGCCGCATCGAAAAGCTCGACGAGAAACTGATTGACCTGCTCGGCCGCATCCCGTTCGGTCTCCAAGACCGCCGACTGTGCGCGAATCTGCTGGTTTTGCCACAGCGTGACGCCCAAGCCGGCGAGAACAGCCAGAAGCGCCGTGGCTGCCAACCCGACCGTTACCCGGTTGCGTTGCACGAACCGCTGTGCGACGTACCCGTTCGTCCGGGGCCGTGCGTGAACGGGCCGGCGTTCAAGCAGGCGCTGAAGATCGAGCGCGAGTTCGCCGGCGGTGGCGTAGCGTTGGTCCGGCCGCTTGGCGAGGGCCTTCTGGGCAACAACGCTGAGGTCGTCGCGGAGCTCTCGGCTCCAGGGTTGGTCGATGCCGGCTTCGGCGAGGGGAAGCGGCACGGTGTCGGCGAGGCGCTTCAGGGCCTCGTGGGTCGGCTCGGTGCGGGTGCGTGCCGGGACGCCGGCGACCACTTCGTAAAGCAGCAAGCCCAGCGCGTACACATCGGTCGAGGCCGAGACGCGCCGGCCCAGCAGCTGCTCGGGGGCGGCATAGGCTGGGGTGAGCCGGCGGAGGCGTTCGGTATCGTCCGCGTGCTCGCCAAGCGACGTTGCAACGCCGAAATCGACCAGATGCACCTGGCCCTCGGTATCGACGAGCACGTTGTCCGGCTTGATGTCCCGGTGGACGATCAGCTGCCGGTGCGCGTACTGAACGGCCTCGCATACCTGGATCAACGACCTCAACCGGTCCTCGAATCCCAGGCGATGGGCGTCGGCGTAGTGCGTGATCGGCTCCCCGTCGATGCGCTCCATCACGAGGTAGAGCCGGCCAGCCGGCGTGGTATCGGCCGTGTAGAGCCGGGCAATGTTGGGATGCGTGAGCGTCGCCAGGATGCGGCATTCTTCGGCAAAGCGCTGCTGCGCCTCGGCAGCAAACACGCCACGGCGGACGAGCTTGATAGCGACGTCTTGCCGGAGGGTCTCATCGTCCCGCGTCGCCGCGAACACGCGCCCCATGCCGCCCTCCCCGATGAGCGCGGTCAATCGATATGGCCCGATGAAGTCACCGACGTCCGGCTCGTGCTCCGGTTCGATGTCGACGATGGGCGTGTCCAGATACGCGGGATCGGTATCGTGTGCTGCGAGCAGACGCTCGACGTGCGGGCGAACGTCAGCGTCGAGCTTATCCAGCACCGTGGAACGCTGCGTTTCAGACAGAGGAAGGGCCTCCTCGAAGGCCGCTTCAACGCGGTACCAAAGCTCGGGTGTCATACGGGCCTCTCGCTCAGTTCGGCGCGGATCCAGCTTCGCGCAGCGTCCCACGCCCGGCGAACGGTCGCCTTGGAAAGCCCCATGATCTCCGCGATCTCGTCGTAGTTGAGCCCCCCAAAGAACCGGTATTCCACGACCTTCGCGCCGCGCTCGTTGAACACGGCGAGCCGTGTTAGCGCTTCGTCGAGGGCCAGCAGATGTGCCGGCCGCGTCAAATCAGAGACGGACAGCTCGTGTTGATCGATGCTGAGCGGGCGGATGCCCCCGCCCCGTTTCTGCGCCTTCTGGGCTATGGCGTGATTGACGAGCACACGCCGCATGGCCTGCGCCGCCACGACGTAGAAATGCGACCGGCTCTTCCACGAGGCCCGGCGCTGATCGACCAACCGCTCGTAGGCCTCGTGCACGAGGGCCGTCGTGTTAAGCGTATGATCCGCCCGTTCCCGCCGCAGCTTTCCACGCGCAATGGTCCGCAGCTCATCGTACACGAGCGGCACCAACTGATCCCAAGCCTGCGGCGTGCCGGCATGGACCTCGGCCAAGAGGGCAGTAACGTGTTCGCGGCGGTCAGACATGGAGCAATATAAGCTCGGGTTGGCTCACTTCGTTCGCGTGGCAGGTTGCAGGTGAGCGGGTAGCAGGTGATTCCTTCGGGTAGGATCATTGATACCGTGGGCCGGCAGAACCACTCGCTACGCGCTACTTGTCCACTCGCCACGCGAACGCAGTGAGCTAACCGTGAGCATATTCGCGGGGTTTTTCTGCGGTACCGGGCAGAAGAGTTGTCTTGCCGGCCGTCTTCCCTGCGCTGAACGGCTTCCTTATTTCGCTGGCGCTGACTCGAAAAGTTGCCCGGATGTAGCTTGTAGGACCCTTTCCACCCTGCCTGCCCGACTCATGACTCGCGTTCTCCTTCTGCTGTTCGCCGCCGCTT
>JBCDHV010000367.1:0-4622 GCA_038749615.1 Bacteroidota bacterium | reverse complement strand
TCCACGAAGTGCAGATTGCGGTCGCGGTTGCCACGCATGCCGTCGTGTGCGGCGGAGGCGATGTGGTACGTGGGTACGTGGTGCGTGGTAGAGTGGGTAGTGGTGTGTGTTGCCGTTCGGGGAGGAAGGGGAGGAGCGTGGAGCGCCGAGCCGTCGCCGCGGGTATGGGCGAAAACGTCCGTGGGATTGAAGCGGTGCATGGTGGCCTCGTTGCGCGGGCTTCCGAAGGCGGCGTCGAAAATGGGGTGCGTGGTCCAAACTCGGTCGCTGAGCGGCCGGTCCGGCGTACGGGGATCTCGGAGGCCGGCCCACATGTGAAGCCCGTCGTAGGCCGCGACGTGGTCAAACAGCCCCGGTTTTTTCGCTGCGAGCAGTCCGGCCGTGTATCCGCCCAGCGAGAACCCAGCGACGAGCCGTTGGCCACCCTGCGTCTCCGGATAGTGCAATTCGACGCTCGGCAGTAGTTCCTCGGCCAGATACTGCCAGTAGCGGCCCGTTCCAAGCCCATGCGCCCGAGCCGGCCACGTCCCTGCCATGTCGACACCCAGCGACGGAATCGTATTGTCTGCCGTGTTGAGCCCGGGCATGACCGCAACGAGAGGCGGGAGCGTGCCGGCGAGTACATCGGCCTCGATCATCTCGATGGTGGTGCGAAACCGGCTGCCGTCTTCGCGCAGATGAACGAATTCTCGTTCGTGTCCTCGAAGAAGGCAGACGAGCGGAACGCGCGCCGCCGCCGAAGCACCGGGAGACTGATAGACGTACAGCGCGTTGCGAAATCCGAGCGCCGGGCTGGGCCACAGGTGCCGGCGGAGGGACCCGCGCAGCGTCTCGGCATGCTGGCCGAGGATGCGGGTGGACAGGCGTTCCATGGCGGAATGCGTGTTGAATGAGCCGGCTTACGTGGTGGAGAGCCGGGGGCGGACGGCGCGGAAAGTACGGGCCAAGGGGTGGAGATGCCATCTTCCGGAGATGGCATCTTTTTGTAAGACGAATCCTACACGCTCAGCGGCCTAGTACCGCGAGGGCAAAGCCATCGTACCCCTTATCGCCGACGGTCTGGATGACGGTTGCCTCCGCGCCGGCTACCGCGGCAAGATCACGCAGAAAGTGGCGAACGCCTTGGACTTTCTCACTGTCGCTCTCCGCATTGGCCACTTCACCGTTGCGCACCACATTGTCGGCCACGATGACGGTGCCGGGGCGCGTGAGCGGGAGGACGCCGGCTAGGTAAGCGGGATACCCCGGCTTGTCGGCGTCGATAAATACGAAGTCAAACGGCTTTGCACCTTGCTTCGCGAGAGTGTCCAGGCTGTCCGTTCCCGGCCCCACCATGATCTCAACCTGTTCCCCTACCCCGGCTTCGTCCAGGTTGTGGCGCGCAGTAGCTGCGTGGTGAGGCTCCAATTCCAGCGTTACGATGCGCCCGTCAGCCGGCAAGGCCTGCGCCAGCCAGAGCGTGCTGTAGCCCCCCAGTGTCCCGATTTCCAGGATCCGCTTGGCGCCACACATCCTTGCCATCAACTCCAGCATGCGCCCTTGATTGGACGACACCGAGATCTCTGGTAGGCCGCCGGCTGTGCTCTGGCGAAGAATGCGTTCGTGCGCGGACACATCCGGCGTGAAGAGGCTGGAAACGTAGGCGTCGACATCGGTCCAGGACGGCATCGAGAATCGGGTTGGATGAGTCGGAGTTAAGCCGCGCTAGAGACGGGCATCGCCGGCACCGGTTTCGGTGTTAGGGGCATGCCATGTTGGGGACATGCCATGTCAACGTAGGAGGATTCCTACACGCTCAGCGGTATAGCGCTCAGCCGACGAGCGCCGGCACGGGGACGCCGCGCAGGAAGTTCGGAATCACGGCGTGGTAGGTGCGGGTGATGAAGTCTGGGTGCTCCAGCCGGTGGAGGATGCGGTCGAATTTCTCGACGCCTAGCTTCTCGATCAGGGCCGCTTGGCGGGCCGGCTCGCGGAAGTGGAGGGCCATGCCGGCGGGGTCGGCTTCGGGGTGGAACTGGACGCCCACGAGCTCGGGCGAGATGCGGATGCCCATGAGGGCGCGCTCCAACTTGACCCTCGGGCGCTTCTTCTCGATGGCCAGAATGGAGCCACCCAGTTCGCTTAGCCGGCTGTGATCGGGCTGTATCACTTGCCAATGCCGGAAATCGGCGGCGTAGAATGGGTCTTCGAGACCAGAGAACAGCGGATCTTGCGCGCCGGCTTCCGTCGTGTGTACCGGGAAGATGCCAAACGACTCCGACTTTCGGCGCGTCACCTGCCCGACTTCGAAAAACCGGGTCATCATCTGGAACGAGTGGCAGATGAACAACACGTGCTTGCCGGCTCCCTGCTGGTTGGCGTTCCACAGGTGATCCAGCCAGCGGAAATAGGTCGCCTCCCACGGTTTATTCAGCCCGTCAAACGGGCTTCCGGGGCCTCCGCTGGAGATGTAGGCGTCGAAACTCAGATCCGGGATCTCGTTCTTGTACCGCGTTTCGAAGATCTCGAACTCCACGTCCTTGCCCAAATACCGGCCAGCGTCGGCGAGCAATTCCTGGATACAACGCATCCCCTGATTGGGCTCGTTGTCGTACAAATCAATGACGGCGACACGCATGGCAGTCACGTGGGGTGGATTTTTGCCGGGAAAGCGCAACCTAACGCACGGTGGGTCTGGGATGTTTGTGATTTTTGAGTGCGGGAAGCGGCTTACTGAGCCACCTGCGAACGGGTCATCAGCCCGAGGGCCGCAAGATTCCCAAAGCAAACGCGCACCTCAACGTCAAATCCCGAGTGGGCCGTCACCCTGAGCGACACAAAAGCCCAACACGGAGTGAATTGCCGAATCCGCCGTGAACGTCCCGACCTACTGGTACCGCAGGATGAACAGCGGGAGTGTCCCACCGCCGGCTGTGACGTTGGCGAGGTTGGTCGCGCTGGTGCGGACGAGGCACCCGCCCATCAGGGGGCCGTTGAGGTAGGGGTCGAGGTCGACGACGCTGGGTTGGTATTGCCAACCGTTCGACGTCTTGACCAGGAAGGGCTCGCGGTGGATGTCTACGACTTCCTGGACCACGTGGCCAAGCTCTAAGCCCTCGTCCACGGCGGCGTCCCACTCGGAATCTGTCGCTGTAAATCCGAGCGTTACGCCGCTCCCCCCGTACGCATCGTTCGGCTTGATGACGAAGTATTTTCGATTGCACCGCACGAAGTCGAGCAGGTCGATTTTAAGCCCGTAGAACGAGGTCTTCCGCTCACGGAGCCGGCGCGTCCACGGGATGTGCTCCTCGATGGCCTCGACGTGCTGCGGGGCCAAGATGCGCGTGTATTTCTCGTCGGTCAGGAAAGAGAAGAGCGCCTTCTTGTGGACGAGTTTGGTACGGAACGAGTTGAGGTAGCACGTCTTCTGTGCCTTGTACCCCTGGAGGTACGCCTTGCAGTCGTCTTTGATGGCGTAATACTCGTTCATCAACAGCCGGCGATACAGGATGTCGATCCGCCGACCGTTCGCGTAGATCCAGCCGTTTCGGCACTCGAGATCACGCGGATCGACGATCTCGCACTGCATGTCGAACTTGCCCAGGTAGTCCTTGATGAGCACGAACTCGTTGTACGTCGGCACGTCGAGGTGATCGACGATGGCGAAGGTGGGCTTGAGTTCTTTGCCGTCGAATTCCTCGTGGTAGGTTCTGAGCAAACCGTGCACGAGGTGCTCCAGCGGGGAGACGAAGCGGACTGGAAACTCCCTGATAAACTGCTGGAAAATCGGGATCTGCTGATAAATCTTCCCGAGCTGATGCACGTACCCGAGGCCAGCCGGACTCTCGCCGTTGACCTCGACGAACTTGAACGAGTCAGGTGTCAAAAACGCATCCATCCGCGCTGAAGCCGACAGCCGGATGACGTTGGTAGGAATCGAAATCAACTCGCGTTCCCACTCTTCGAGGCCCAGCTCTTCCAGCGCTTCGTCTTGGTTGAAAAACGTGCCGGCAATCTTCAGAATCGCCTGCCGCAGCAGGTACACCGAGTCCTGAACGTCCGTGTAGGCAGACTCGGCCAGTAGCGCCGGCCGGAGACTGTGCGTCAACGGCCGGCCACCGAAGCTCGTCTTGTGCGTGATCTGCAAGTCGACGAGCTGCGCCAACTGCTCCTCCGCCGCCGGCAAATCGCGCGCAATGAGATCGTGATACCGTGTAATGGCTCGTTGGGCTTGCATGGAACGTGCTCGCGTGGAAGAGTAGTCAGGAGGAAGGGTAGAAGCGTGGTCAAGCGTATGTGTGGCGGTGCAAGAAATCCAACGCCTCAACACGTCAACCTGACCACGCGTCCACACCTCCACTCAAACATTCGGTGCCCACTGGCGCTTGCGCCGGCTCTGCTTGGCTTTTTTGACGCAGAAGGCGGCGACGTTTCGGACGATCCAGTCAAAGTTTTCCTGGCCGACGCTGTGAAAGTCGGCGTCTGGGGCGGGGTTCATGAAGTCGATGGCGTACGGGATGCCATCGCGGACGGCAAACTCGACGGTGTTCAAGTCGTAGCCGAGCGCTTTGCAGATGGCTTTGACGCCCGTGCGGACGTTTTCGAGGATCGCGTCGTCGTGGGTCTCCGGGATGTCGAAGTAG
>JBCDHV010000366.1:0-4624 GCA_038749615.1 Bacteroidota bacterium | reverse complement strand
GCTCGACAAGCGCCTCGCGCCGGCCAAGGAGTTCGAGGCGGTAGACGATGAGTACCAATACTTCCTCTCGCGCCGGGACCTTACCCTGAGCGCGTTCCAGCAGGATTCGCTGCGCACAGCTGGTCAGATCCGAAGCATGCAAGCGTCCCTCTCTCGAATGGAAGCCAACCAGCAAGTCCTCCAGCGCATCCTCGACAACCTCGTCGTACGCGCCCCGGTCGCCGGCTTCCTGACCGCGCTCGAAGCCGAGATCGGCGAGCTTCGGACGGCCGGTGCCCGCCTCGGGCAGATCGATCAAATCGACGAATTCCAGCTTCGCGCGCAGGTCGATGAGTTCTACTTATCGCGCATCAACGTGGGCCTGGAAGGGCAGACGCTCCCGATTGGAGGCGAGGTGTATCCGGTCGCAATCTCCAAAGTTTACCCAGAGGTCAACGAAGGCCGCTTCCAGGTCGATGCCCGTTTTCCCGAGGCACAGCCAGACGATCTCCGGCGCGGCCAAAGTGTGCGCTACCGGATGTCCCTGAGCGAATCCGAGGAGGCGATTGTGCTCCCTCGTGGGGCTTTCTTCCAGAGCACGGGCGGGCAGTGGGTCTTCGTAATGGACGAAGACGGCAGCTCTGCTACGCGCCGCGCTATCACCCTGGGCCGGCAGAACGACGATCACTTCGAAGTCGCCTCGGGCCTTGCGCCTGGCGAGCAAGTCATCGTCTCCTCCTACGACGCCTTCCGAGACGCCGAACGCCTGATTCTTCAGTAACGGCCTCCACGCTTCCATCTGCGAACAGACCATCGGGCGTCACACGCGCCTTCAACCCTCCACAGTCATGATTCAGCTTACCAACATCAGCAAGCGCTACCGCACCGACGCGGTCGAGACCCACGCCTTGCGGGACATCACCCTCACGATCAATGCCGGCGAATTCGTCTCGATCATGGGGCCGTCCGGCTGCGGCAAATCGACCCTGCTCAACGTACTCGGCCTACTCGACCGGCCCTCGGGTGGCTCGTACCAGTTTGCCGGCACGGAAGTCGCCAACTTGAAGGAGCGAGCACGGACGGACATTCGGAAGACGCACGTCGGGTTCGTGTTTCA
This sequence comes from Bacteroidota bacterium, assembly GCA_038749615.1. Taxonomy (GTDB): domain Bacteria; phylum Bacteroidota; class Rhodothermia; order Rhodothermales; family DATKEJ01; genus JBCDHV01. The sequence goes on along the minus strand of JBCDHV010000366.1, from coordinate 3,528 downwards.
AAGCTTCAACCTGATTGACGAGTTGACCGTGTTCGAAAACGTCGAGTTGCCGCTGCTCTACCAGAAGATGCCGGCGGCCGAGCGCCGCGCCCGCGTCGAGGCCGCACTGGAGCGCGTGGGCATGGGGCACCGGCATGGGCACCACCCCAAGCAGCTCTCAGGCGGCCAGCAGCAGCGCGTGGCTGTGGCCCGAGCCGTTGCGCCAACGCCCCAGGTAATCTTTGCGGACGAGCCGACGGGGAACCTGGACTCTCAGCACGGAGCGGCCATCATGCAGTTGTTGTCTGACCTGAACGCTGCCGGCACCACCATCGTCATGGTGACGCACTCGGAAACGGACGCCGCCTACAGTGGCCGCATCGTCCGGCTCCACGATGGGCAACTCATCGATGCCGGCCTTACGCCCTCCTCGGATGGCAGCAGCGAAGCCTTCGATGTGCGCATTGCTCACCCCGAACTCGGCTAGCACGTCCCGCTCCTCTGACCGACTGACCCGACTCCTATGCAAACGCTCGCTCACCCTGCCCCTGCCGTTCCGCGGTTTGCTGCCTACGTCAGGCGTCATGTGCAACGAAGCCAGGATGCCATCGCCAGCGTCGATGCACTCGCTCCGACGTTGGACGCCATCGCACGCGCGCTGACCACCTGTTTCGCCAACGGTGGGCGGGCCTATTTCTTCGGAAACGGAGGCAGCGCGGCCGATGCGCAGCACTGGGCAGCAGAGCTGTCTGGCCGGTTCATGCGCGAGCGCGGCGCGTTGGCTGCCCTGGCTCTGCCCACGGGCCTGTCGGAGATGACGGCCATTGCCAACGATTATGGATACGACCAGGTGTTTGCCCGCCCCCTGAGCGCCTTCGTGCAGCCCGGTGACGTCGCCCTCGGCATCAGCACAAGCGGCCGCTCACCGAACGTCCTCAAGGCGCTCAGCGTCGCACGCGAGCGTGGGGCAATCACTGTTGGATTCACCGGCCGGCACGGTGGCGCGATGCCAGACTGCTGCGACCATATCGTCCGCGTTCCGGCCGATGTGACGGCGCACGTCCAGGAGGCTCACGCCGTGTGCGGCCACGTTATCTGCGGCCTCGTCGAGGGGTACGCCTTCGGATGGGAGGACCCGTCATGAGCGTCCTTCTCCGCCGTTCCGCAGCCGTTTGGGCCGACGGACCCGACCAACTCCACGTCCTCGCCGATGGGCAGCGCTGGACCGTCCGCGCCCGAGGGCTGGCGCAGCTTCACGAGCAGTTGTCGCCCTACCTCGATGGGCGTTTTGGGCGAGACCAGTTGCTTGCCCAGGTCCCGGACGGTGCGCGCGCCGGCGTGGCCTCGTATCTCGACCGGCTTTCGGAGGCCGGTGCACTCGCTGCTGCTCAGCGGCTCAATGTGACGCCGGCTGACGTATCGGTCGTTGGCGTTGGCGAGGCCTGCCAGGCAGCGGTGAATCTTGCCGAAGAGCTTCGTGATGCGGGGCCTGCGCGCGTGTTGATCATCGTCGAGGGCACCTGGCCAGATACCGAGGCGCTTCAGGCCTATATCCAACTCGTCCGTGAAGCCTCACGCGTCGCCGGCGACCGCCCCCCGGCCTTGCGGATTTATGCCCTCAATGACTCAGGGCTCACCAACCGCCTCACCCTCACCGCTCCGTGGCCAACCGATGCGGCTGAACGAATCGCTGAAGCACTGGGCGCAGCCGGCGTGAGCGAGCACGGCCAAGTCCCTCTCGCCTCCTCAACCTCCTCGTTCGCCTGGGAGATCACCTTTGGACCCAACCTGATCATGAGCCCAAATTTCACCACCGCACGCCGGCAGGCCCTCGACGCTGCCTCAGCCCGATGGCAAGAGATGGCCGGCTCGAGGCCACGCCCGACAGCAACGAGCGTATTGAGAGACATCGAAGCGCTGCCCGAACGTTGCTTCGGACCCTGGCTCCCGTTACCCAAGCCCGCTGACTACGCAGCCTCCCATCCAGACGCTACCGGCCTTCTCGCGGCCCTGACAGCTAGAGATGGCGTGCCGGCTCCAGACGAGTGGGAAGCTGCGTGGATCGCGTCTGCCGGTGTGTACGTCATCCGGTTGCGAGGCCAGCTCCATGCCGGCTGGACTCTCGGACAGGCTCTCACCAAAGCGTATGCCGCCCTGTTGGCCGGTCAAGGGGGCTTCGAGTCCTATGACGTCGCCGTTGCCCCTGATCGGACGCTGCCCGAAGGACTCGTTGCAGCCGGCGCTGCATGGGTGCGCGCTCAGCGGGCAAAGATCTCACCCTCTCACAAAGAGGAGGCGTATGCCTACGCCTGAGCACATGCTTCCCAGCGTGGAGAGTGCCGACACAGGGCCTGACGCAGGACCTGACACACAGGTTGGCGGACTGCACCTAGCTGAGATTGCAGCTCAGTTCTCCGGTCTCCTGGTCTCGACGCCTTTCGACCCGGTATGGGGCCACGCAAGCCAGAATAACGCAAACCGGGATGCTGAGCTGGAGCCGGCCCTGTTGCTCGACCATGCCGGCTTCGCCGTAGTGCGCCCAGCGCCTGAGTTGGCCTGTGTCCGATGCGTGGCGCGGCACGCGCTCGACAACACCGTCGACCCGTCCGGCCATGTTGTAGCCAAACACGTCCGTAAAACGGGCTTCGTGTATCCGTTCGGCACCGCGTCGCTCGGGCTCGTGCCCGTTCTGCTCAAGGCGATAGACGTTGGGCATTTGGCGCGTGTCGATGTACGAGCCGGCACGGTAACCTATGCGCCCATCCTCGTCCACCCCACCTGTTCTTGCGCGATGGCTCCCGAACCCGGGCCACTCGAACCTGTAGTGACAGGGCCTGATCTGCGAGCCGGCGAACCTGCCGCACCCGAACCTTCTGCCTACGCGAGTCTGGTGCACAAAGAACGGCTGACGTTCGACCCCGCCGGCTCTATCACTTGCCTGACTCACTCCTACCGGTCGAGTGGCCGGGTCGAGGACGTTTGTGGTGGCCGGGCGCTCTCCGTGGCCGCAGCCAAGCGGTCGGCCCGGTGCGAAGCGGTTGAGCGGCACCACGTCGTCCACGTGACGCGCCCGCTACACCGGGCCTCATTTGCTGCCCTCGCGGAGCCGGCCCTCGATCCTGAGGCCCTCCATGTCCACCGGCCGTTCGCGCCAGCCGGCTCGCCTCAGTACCACGCGGACCTTCCGCTTCGCTGGGCTGCTGGCTGGAGCCTCACACAGGACCGAAAGACGTGGGTGCCGGCCCAGGAAGTCTGGTTCGAGACCCTGGCGCTACCCGATGAGCCGGCACTCGTACAGCCAACGACGAGTGGATGCGCCGTTGGCAGCTCCTTGACGGAGGCGGTCTTGCATGCCTTGATCGAGCTGATCGAGCGCGACGCGTTTCTGGCTGCCTGGTATGCACGCCGGCCTGTTCGTGAGATTCCCATCTCAGCACTCGACGATGCGGGCTTCCAGGCACTCTTGCAGCGCGCGCAGGCGGCCCATCCGGCCCACACCTTTCGATTCCTCGACGTGACGAGTGAAGTGGGGCTTCCTGCGGTCTGGGC
>JBCDHV010000365.1:0-4633 GCA_038749615.1 Bacteroidota bacterium | reverse complement strand
ACGTGTACGCCACCGATGCAGGCAAGCTGGCGCATACTCCCCACCAAACCTGTCACAGGGCTAACCCAGTCGGTTGGCGTTGACGGGGCCGTAAACGTGCAAGTCGGGCAGCAGGCCAGAGGGAGAACAGGATGCACAGTACGCGCCCGATTCAACCCGGTGTGCGTCCAAGCTCCCGTTGTATCCGCTGCTGCACATTCGAGTGCAAGGGCGTACGCCGTCAAGCTCAGGAGAGAAGGAGTCCACTGGATATCGAGTTGAGGTACCGGGCGGCCTAGACGTTCAGCCGGCCGGTTCTGTCTGATTCGCGCTTGAAAGCACTCCACACACACGGGTGCATCTGGCCTAAACTGCCCAGTCCACACCCCGTCGGGTGCCGGCACGGCCAGCGTCCAGCGTGCTCGTGCTGTTTTGTCAAAGGCCGCAACGCCCGGAGCCAGAGGGTCGGATGCTACGAGTATCTCGTGGGACGACCCTGCAGAATCCTGCCAACCCCAATTTTTCAAGAACGGCACTAGTTCTTCGGCCCCTTCACCGTTCACGTTCAGGGCGTACTGACTGACCAGCGCAGCTGCCTGCTCCGTCTCAATGCCGGCTCCGTTCCATAGTGCAGAAGAAGACGGATCCAGCGGAACAGGTAGCCGGCGAGCAATCCCAGACCGTACAAGCAACTCGACCGTCTGGTCATCTCGGACCATGCCGGATTGACCGGGGCCGGGCCGGCCAAAGGCAAACAAGGAGCGGATGTATTCTTGCAGCGCCGGCTCCGCAACAACAGCGCTACCTCCTGGCCATTCTACGATGTGCGCGTGCTCCGTGAGAATGAGACGGGCACCAGCAGTGGGATGGAGGACATCGACTTTACCAGAAGGGATAGGGGGTTCAAGCTTCATCGGGCCCAAGCGGTTTGGATGATCTTCGACGCAAAAAAACGAGCGAAGGCAGAAGCCTAACCTGACTTCTGCCTTCGCTGTAGCCGATGCTGGAGACGTCTAGAACCAGCTATACGTCGTCGCGAGCGGGTTGAGTTGGTCGAGGAGTTCGCTGGACCACAGGGCCGTGTTGGAGTACGTCATGGTATCAAGGGTTGAATGTTGAATGCAGAGCGCTCCCCTGAGCGTTCTTCAACAGCTACTGTACCCGTTTGAGACCATGTGACAGGCCGCTCGAAAAAAACTATCTGGCGAACGCCGGCTCCGGCAATAGGCCGTCATGAACGAGCGCGGCGTACCGCTCGAGCACTGCTTCGAGAACTAGCCCTTCTGGCGCCTCATACCACCCGAGCCGGCGGAGTGAGACCTGGAGCGCCGCAAGCGCTGCACTGGAACGTTCCTCATCGTGCGGCTCAAGTAAGAAGAACCGATTGCGCAAGATGACCTGATGCTCCTGGGTCAACTCACCGACACCTTCGTCGACGAGTGGGCCTGTAAACCGAGCAAATACCGCCGGCGGCATGTGCGCAAACCGGCTAATCTCAGCCTCTTGAACACGTTTAGGTGACAAGGATGACATGGAAGACCCCCAACAATAATTCGACTGCTCCCCTCTGATCCAAAGTTCAGCGTCTGTGCGGAAAAACACCATCCCGCAGATGCGTGGTTCTTTGCGTTGGTTTGGGCTCCGCCGTTCACCTCCGAAAGCGTGTGGCCTCCCGGAGCGCTTCCACCGCATCTGCACGTAGCTCTCGTTCTAGTTTGTCCGTAATTGGCAAGGGGTCCACAGAAGTCAGTGCGCTCGTCAGCACCTTCACGACAGCCTCCTCAGCCTCCCGAAGCGCTCGAGCGTCGGAGGACGCGTCCAATGCTGCTGCCAAGCGCTCCAGCCGTCGTTGGTCGGATTGAAGGAGTTGCTTCGTGCCGGCCGGCGGAGCGTACATCAGCTCGTACAGCCGTCGGGCCAGCGGAGACCTCGAAGCTTCGGTCTCTCGGACGCCTTCATGGCTCAGTGGAAGCCCCGTCGTCACATCAACGGCGAGATCGCGGGCATTTCTGTACCTGAAAGGTAGGCCATCAACCGAAGGGACGAGGACCTCGCTGAAATCTGGGTGGGCCTGCAGTGCTTTTTTGAATCGGTTGAAGGCATGGTATACCCGCTTGTTGACGGTGGTCTCAGAAACGAGCGGCATCTCCTCGTTTTGCTCAGAAGCGTTCAAGGTGCCGGCTTTGATCAGCTTTCGATCTTCCAGGCTCCGCAGCATAAGACGCTCTCGATCAGATGGGCTGAGCGTTGAAAACACGTCGCGGAGGACTTCGAGCACTGGGGCTGGATCGAGCGCTGGCGATGGAGCACGCAGGCCTTCCGGATCTTCCCCGAAGACCGGGATGAAGTAGCTCTCCCCGACGCATCGGCGCAGACATGCCTCACGCGCAGCGACGATCAGCGTGCGGCTCAGCCCTGGCACATCGGGCAGCAGAAGCCGGCAGATGGCAGGATCATACCGCATGCCCTGAGACGTAGCCGGCCGTTCGAAGAGGTGAAGGAACATGAAGGAAGCGACATCCCAGAACGAACGCTCCACCGCCGTGCTGATCTGGACCAGATCCGTGCGGCCCGCCTCGCGCCGGCGCTTGTTAATCCGGGCAGCCTGGCGGCGCAATCCTTCCGTGGCTGCGTTCAGTATCCGGGGTTCGAAGTTAGCGTCGGCCTGGGCGTAGGCGTCTAGAACGTTGACCCAGAGCCAATAAGCAAGATCGGCTGCATTTTGCCCCGTTGCCGCATCGGCTCCTCGGCTAAACCACGTCAGGATGGCGGCGGCGGCAACGGCCTCTGCCGGCGTGCAGCGGGCCACATTAGCTCCGTCCGGTAAGACGTCCTGGCCGGCAGCCACGGTGCGGATCAAGGTGCGTGCCGGCAGGCTGATCGAACCCTCCAGTCCTGATCCTAAAGCAAATCGTTTTACGAAACCGGCAAGCGCCTGGGCCTCCTCCCGGCCCAGGCGGTCAAGAAAATCGGTTGGTTTCAAGGACACGTACACTGTAGAATGCATCGGCCACGGTGTTACTCGATGCCCTGTGCACTACGCTTCCGTCTGTCCCTTCATCGGCATCGAGGCAGACGGTTTCACCTGGCGTTCGCCCAATTGCATTTTCCCGGGACCTCCCGACCTCTGACGATCCCTTATGCCGACGCTCCTCCTTAACACCATCGCTCTCGAACCGAACCGGTGGACCTCAACGAAGCAGCCCCATCGCCCCCTCGAGGTGCTGCTCCCCCGCTTGGCTGAGGCCGGCTTCAATGACCTGGAGATCTGGCAGCACCACGTCAGCACGCTTGGCCCAGCAGCACGGCCGCGGATCGCGGAAGCCTTCCAGCGCCACGGATTGCAGGCCCACGTCATCGGGTGGTATCCTGCGTTCCATACGCAAGGAAACGACGCAGCAGCTCAACGGAGCAGTCTGGACGAGGCGATCCAGTGGGCTCGCGCTCTCGGAGCCGGCTTCATCAAGGTCTTTCCCGGTGCGGTAGCCTACGATCACCTCAGCCAAGCCGACCGTGAGCGGTCCATCGATGCCTTGCGCCGGTTCACCGACCGTGCAGCCGATGCCGGCCTCGTGGTGACAGCCGAGACGCACGAGAACACCCTGGCAGATTCCGTCGAGCACGCCTTGGACATGCTGGCTCGCGTCGGCCACCCGGCGCTCCAGCTCTGTTTTCAGCCCCTCGACCTCGCCGATACCGAGCAAGCCATCGAGGACTTTGACCGGCTCGCTCCACACGTTGCCCACCTGCACATACAAGGCCGGCGCAACGACGCTTTCGCTCCCCTGCGCCAGTCGGATCTAAACTGGCCACATCTGCTTCAGCACATCAGCGCTACGGGGTTCACCGGACCCGTCTGTCTCGAATTCGTAGCTGGGTGCGTCTCAGAGACCCCAGAGACCTTGGATCTCAACACCGTGCTCCAGCAGGCGAGAGACGACTGGGAGGTTCTCGAACGCTGGCTCTGATCGCCAACCAATCGAAACCATCCTCAACGGCTCCCCGTTCAACCCTACCACGTAACCGAACACCGTAGCCTATTGCATTCGACGAATAAAAATCCTCAAGAGCGCGCCCTCCTCGTTGGTGTGCTGCTCCCAGACGATAAGCGCTGGGAAATCGAAGACAGCCTCGAAGAACTCGCCCTGCTTGCTGATACCGCCGGCGCCTACGTCGTGGACCGGGTCACGCAGGGCCTCCCTCGCCTCAACGTCGCGACGTTCGTCGGCAAGGGGAAGGTTCAGCAGATCAAGACGCTGGTGGACCGCGAGAAAATCGACCTCGTCATTTTCGATGATGATCTCTCTACCGTCCAGCTTCGGAATCTCGAACGAGAACTGAAGACGAAACTCCTCGACCGAGCTGGCCTCATCCTGGACATTTTCGCCAACCGTGCTAAAACGGCCCAGGCGAAAACGCAGGTTGAGCTCGCCCAGTTGGAGTACATGATGACCCGGCTGACGCGCCAGTGGACACACTTGTCACGGCAGAAGGGTGGAATCGGGACCAAGGGGCCTGGCGAGACGCAGATCGAAACTGACCGCCGGCTCATCCGCAAACGCATTGGCGTGCTGCGAGACCGGCTCTCGTCCATCGACCGGCAGCGCAGTACGCAGCGCAAGGGCCGTTCAGATCAGGTACGCGTCTCGCTCGT
>JBCDHV010000364.1:0-4643 GCA_038749615.1 Bacteroidota bacterium | reverse complement strand
CCCCGGCAATATCTTGCCGGCATGAACGAGTCCACCATCAAAGCCCAGCTGATGGACGCGCAGGATCTCGACCGGACGCTGAACCGGATTGCGCGTCAGATCGTCGAGGACATCGACGAGCCGGCCGATCTCGGACGGTTAGCCCTTGTGGGGATGCAGACTCGCGGCGTATACCTCGCCCGCCGGCTGCGCGACAAAATCCAGGACGCCGAGGGCGTCGAGCTGCCGGTTGGCATCCTCGACCCGACGATGTACCGGGACGATCTTCGCACGCATCTGCGCCCGCCCGTGGTTCGCATCACGGACATCCCCTTTGCTGTTGATGGCCGGCGCATCGTCCTCGTGGACGACGTGCTCTACACCGGCCGGACGGCCCGCGCCGCCTTGGACGCGCTGACCGATATCGGCCGGCCGGCTGATGTGCGCTTCGTCGTCATCATCGACCGTGGCCGGCGCGAGCTCCCCCTGTCGGCCAGCATCATTGGGCGCGACGTGCCCACCACGGCCGGCGAGGAAGTCCGCGTCCGCTTGAGCGAAATCGACGACCGGGAAGGGGTCTGGCTCGTGTCGGTTTCAGAGTGACGTGCCTTGACACACGAAGTTCGATCTACGAATTCATGCCCGAGCAACCCGCCACGCCCGCCTCACCGTCCACCATCGAGGCGCTTCGTCACACGCACCTGCTCGGATTGGTCGATTACGGGGCGGACGAGATCCAGTTGATTCTGGAAACGGCCCGGCAATTCCGAGAAGTCATCTACCGGCCCATCAAGCGCGTCCCGACGCTGCGCGGCGTGACCGTCGTCAACCTCTTCTTCGAGCCCTCGACGCGCACCCGGATTAGCTTCGAACTCGCCGAAAAGCGGCTCTCGGCCGATACGGTCAACTTCTCGGCGTCCGGCTCCTCCGTGAGCAAGGGCGAGACGTTGAAGGACACCGCCCGCAACATCGAGGCGATGCAGACGGATGTAGTCGTGATCCGGCACAAGAGCCCCGGCGCGGCGCACTTCATGACCCGATGCGTGAACTCGGTGGTCATCAACGCCGGCGATGGCGCGCACGAGCACCCCACTCAGGCCCTCCTCGACCTGCTCACCGTCAGCGATCATCACGCCAGCTTCGAAGGCCTCAACCTCTCGATCATCGGCGACATCACGCACAGCCGGGTTGCGCGCTCGAATATTTACGCGCTCAACGCCCTCGGGGCCAACGTCACGCTGTGTGGCCCCAAGACGATGATTCCCGTCTTCGCCGAGGAGCTTGGCGTCCGCGTGACCCACCGGCTCGATGAAGCGCTCGAAGGCTGCGACGTAGCGATGGCGCTGCGCATCCAGCTCGAACGGCAGGGTGCGGGTCTCTTCCCGAGCCTCAGGGAGTACCACGAGACGTTCGGCATCACGATGGAGCACCTCCGCCGGCACAAGGACCTCCTCGTGATGCACCCCGGCCCCGTGAACCGAGGCGTTGAATTGGCCAGCGAGGTGGTGGATCACGAACGCGCGGTCATTCTCAACCAGGTCACCAACGGCGTGGCTGTCCGGATGGCCGTGCTGTACCTGTTGGCCCGTCCTCTGGCGGCAGGATAAGCCGGCGAACGCGGGGCTGAGCCGGCTCAAAACGGCCGTAGTTGCCCGGAACGGGTGTAACGCCTTACCTTTCGGGCTCCACACACCACCACTCCCGCGTCACCCACCTGCCGCGTATAGACTCCAGTGGATACAAACCTGCGAACGCAGGGGCAGCCCACGTGCATTCTTCTTTCCCTTCTCTTGGCTTTTAGTGCCGGGATTGCACCTGCTCTTGCCCAGACTCCTCAGGATCTCGCCGCTTGGTCGGCCGAGGCCCTCCCTGCTGCGCAGCGGACGAACTTGTTCGCGTCGTGGAACGGCGTGCGCGAGATCGACGGCGTTGTGCTGCGCCTGCCCGATGGGTGGCGGCTCAACGAAGCCATCGCTATCGAGCGGCCGTTCATGAAGACGGAAGAGCTCCGTGTCCGCCGGCTTCGCACCGGCACCTACCGGCTCGACGCCGACCGCGAACTGACCGGGGCCTACCAGCTCGTCCTCGATGTCACACCGGCCCGCCGTACCGAGACTGCGCGCTGGGAGATTGCCCCGTTCGTGCGCCGCGGTTCGGCCGCTATCGAACTGACGGAGCATCGCTCGAACCGCACGCTCCAACTCGTCCGGCCAAAGGCCCCCGCCGGCAACCGAGCCCTTCAGCTCGCCGCCACGGACCCGCCTCTCGAACTTGAGCCGGCCGTCTTACCGCGCTTTGGCAACCGAAATCCGTTCACGGTCGAATTTTGGACCCGCACCATCGACCGGGGCGGCGTGCTGTTTTCGACCTGGGATGGTCAGGAATCGACCGCCTATCCGTTCGAGTTCATGGTCGACAAAGACGGGCATCTAAGCGTGTACCGGGGCGGGCCAGGCCGGCATCAGTCGGTGGTCTCTCGCGTGCCGATTGCCGACGGCGTCTGGCACCACGTGGCAATCACGTACCGCCCAGCCCGGCTGGAACTGGTGATCAACGGGGAACTGGTGGACGCCGTGGATGCAGCCGAGCTTCCCAGCCTGAACGAGCGCGCCCCTGTGGTTCTTGGCAGCCGGCCGAACGCCCCGCGTACCCGGCGCATCGAAGCCGAACTCGACGAGTTGCGCTTCTGGAGCGAGGCCCGCACGGTTGAATCCATCCGCCGCACGCGGTCCCTCGCCATGCAAACGCAGGGCGGCGACCGCATCGTGATCGATTTCGAAGGGGTCATTCCTCGCGGCCTCCTCACTGAACCTGCTGGCCAGGTCGGCACTGCGCCGGCTACGCTGATGCTCCAGTATCCGGTTCAGCAGATCGCCGCCGAAGTACAGGCTGAGGGCGTATGGCTCTCCTGGGAAACCGAGGTGGAGCGGGATCATGCCTTCGTTGTTGAGCGCTCGGAGGACGGGGAGCGCTTCGAGGAAATCTACCGCGAGCCGGCCTACGCTTCGTCCGCGGCACAACGCTTCTCGTTCGTCGATTACGATGCCCAGGGCGAAAGCGGCGTGCGGTTTTACCGCGTCGTCCAGCGCTTCGAGGATGGCATTCGGCTCACCTCGAAGACGCTGAAGGTTGGGCTCGGGCCGGCAGAGCTTCCTCGCACGGCTCGTTTGCTCGGCAACTGGCCGAACCCGTTCACCTCGCGCACAGATATCCGGTTCGAACTCACGGAATCCCAGACGATTGGGCTGAGTGTGTGGGATGTATCGGGGCACCAGGTTGGGCAACTCGCCAACGGCCGTTTCGAACCTGGCCCACACCAGATTACCTTCGACGCCTCACGGCTCCCCAGCGGCACCTACTTCGTGCATCTCCAGACCGCTGCCGGCGAGCAAACGCTGAAGATGCTCTTAGCTCGTTAGGTGGGCAGGTGGGTCGGTGGGGAGGATCCCTTCTGGAGATCCTGTGTTACGAAACCAGATCCGCCCAACCACCAGCCCACCGGCCCACCCAATGCCTGAAAAAACGCTCTTCCAGAAGATTGCGGACCGGGAGATTCCGGCGGACTTCGTGTACGAGGACGACCAGTGCTTTGCCATCCGAGACATCGCGCCCCAGGCCCCGACGCATATCCTGATCATCCCGAAGAAGCTCATCGTCAACATCGCTGAGTTGGACGAGGCCGATGCTCCGCTGGTGGGGCATTTGTTCGTCGTGGCGCGCCGGTTGGCTGAGCAGGAAGGGTTGGACAACGGGTACCGGCTGGTCTTCAACACAGGCGAAGAAGGCGGGCAGTCCGTGTATCACCTTCACCTGCACCTCCTCGGTGGGCGCCCGATGCGCTGGCCGGCGGGGTAGGCTCGCGGTGCTCGCGTGGCGAGTGGACGGGTGGCAGGTGGCGAGTGGATGCGTGGTGGGTAGAGTGGGTTCTCGGTGTTCGCGTGGTGGGTGGATGTGTGGTGAATAGTGGGTCGTTTATGTTTGGTGGGTTTGGTTATGAGTAGGATGTCTGTGCGGCAGTTGAGGGACGGGCTTGAGCCTTTTCTTGGGGTGCCGGCTGGGGCGTTCGATCGGGAGGCGGCGTTGCCGGCGTTTTTGGCGTTTCGGGAGGCGTTGGAGCGTGGAGCCGTTCGGGCGGCGACGCGAGACGAGGCCGGCACGTGGAACGTTCACGTGTGGGTCAAGGAAGGCCTGTTGCTCGGGTTTCGGTTGGGCCGGCTGGAGCGGCAAGGCGGGGATCCACAGCCGTTCTTCGATAAGGACACGTACCCCGTCCGCGCGCTGACGCTGGCCGATCAGATTCGCGTCGTTCCGGGGGGCTCGGCGATCCGGACGGCGGCGTACGTGGCCCCAGGCGTGGTGTGCATGCCGCCGATGTACGTGAACGTCGGGGCGTACGTGGGCGAGGGGACGATGATCGATAGTCATGCGCTCGTCGGGACGTGCGCGCAGGTGGGCCGGCGGGTCCACCTCTCGGCGGCGGCTCAGTTGGGCGGCGTGATCGAGCCACCGGGCGCGTTGCCGGTGATCGTCGAGGACGATGCCTTCATCGGCGGTGGCTGTGGCGTCTACGAAGGCTGCATCATTCGGGCGGGCGCGGTGCTCTCTGCCGGCGTCATTCTCACGCGCTCGACCCGGGTCTACGATCTCGTGCACGAGCGCATCCT
>JBCDHV010000363.1:0-4650 GCA_038749615.1 Bacteroidota bacterium | reverse complement strand
GAATCGTCCGGCCAGTGTTGGTTGACAAGGGCGCGCGCCAGGACCGACAAGTCGCGCACGTCGATCTGCGAGTCTGGCCGGCCGAAGGGGAAGAGGTCGACGCTTGGAAAGGCGGTTTCGGACGCTGTGAGCACACCGAGCACGTAGTCGATCATCCGCACGAGGTCGACGGTATCGAACCCGCCAGATTCGTCAGCATCCCCCAACGGATGAGCAATGACGGACCCAAGGACTGGAATCGTCAGGGCTTCGCCAGGAGCCGTGTGCTCAGCTTTGATCTCCTCCATGAAGGCACCAAGCGGAAGCGGAGCGGGATTCAAGCCCACCGAAACCAACTCGGCCGATCCTGGCGCCACGGCAAATTCCGATTTGGAAACCGACACAGCCTCGTGTGAAGGAGCAAGTTCTACCATCAACGGAGCGGTTCCACTAGGGTTGAAAACACGAAACGTGCGCTCTACTGGTGCTCCACTCCGGACATAGCCAAACGCCACGTATTCAGGGTCGAGTGCGATGCTCGCCGTTCCTTCTTCAATCAGCAGAGTGGTAGCCGACAAGCCGGGCACCGCATCCAAGTCCTGGTTGCCGTCGGCACCGCCCGCGACCAGAATCCGGCCTACTTCTAGCTCATACACGTGGTCTGAAGGGCCAGTAGGCGTGAGGAGCAGATCAATCTGCAATTCCTCAGCCGGCTCGATACCTCTGTTCGACGTTGCAACGATCTGCCAACGGTCGTCCACCCAGGCGACATCGAATTGCCATCCACCGTCAGGCGAGGACGCTTCGAGCTGCATCGGCTCCGCGCCGGCAAGGTCGAACGACAACGCCGTAGCTGGATGGGCACTGTCGTTTTTCAGACGGGTCTGGATCTTCCAAGGCAGGCCTCCTGCGGCCAAGCTGTCCTGCGTAGCGGCGAAGCCAAAGGTGGTCGATGGGATATGCCCAGTCCCAGTGAGTTGGAAATCGTCGATCCGAAGTACGCCGGCGGATTGTCCATCCGTAGAAATAGCAATCCGAACTTGGTGGCCGGCTACGGTTGATTGGATGGCCAGCGTCTTGGGAGTCCAAGAATTAGCGCGCTCTGGGAGCCAATCGCTGCCGGCCAAAGGAATCGAAAAGGTGGCGCCGTTGTCTACGGAAGCAACGATGCGGAAGCCGTCAGCTGCGAACGTGCTGCTACGCCGGACGAGGAGATGGAGCGAATCGAGTTGGGCTTCGCGAAAGTCCAAGGTAGGCGATACCAACCAGCCGGCTGTGTCTCCCTCGAAGAGTACATTGAGATGCCCTGAACCAGGACTTTCCGCCTGCGCGCTGGCCTGCGTACCCGTGCTCGAGACCGACCAGGCCGTCGGCAAACCGGGGCCGGCATCAAACGGTTGCCAATACAGAAGTGCGGCCGGATCCGGCTGCGCACACGTCAAAATCGGGAGAAGGATGCATCCGGCACCCAGGCCTATCGTTCTAATCAATCGGCTCATTGCGGCTGTTCACGTTGAAATGAAGACCAGTCAGGGACTTCTTCCTAGACGAATAGCCAGCCTTTGACGTAACCTGAGAAGTCGTAACCGACTCCACCTCAACAGGTTACGCCGAGACTTCCCACGTGTAAAACTAGACGCTGTTTACGATGCAATCGTCTTCGATCCGCCACGCCACGGCCCTTCTCGCTGGCACGCTTCTCTTGCTGTGTGGCCTTCAGGTGCGTGCCCAAACGGCCGCGACCCCGGTGTTCGACCGTGGAATTCTCGAGTTTAGAGCCGGCGAGTACGAGGCCGCTGCCCAGACGTTCGACCGTGTCGTTGAGGACGATCCGGAGAACGCGGAGGCCTACTACATGCTGGCGCGGATTTACTTCGAGACGCCACTCAAGAACTCGAAGCGCGCCGACTCGAACCTCAAACGGGCACTCGAGATCGAACCAGAGAACGTTCGCTACCTCGTCGCCCGGCTCGAACGCCTCAAGGAAGAATCGTCCAACTTCCTCGTCGACCGCATCCGGGACTACCAGCGCCGGCAGCTCTCGTTCAAGATCCTGGGCATCGACAGCACGAATGCGTTCGCGCATGAGGAGCTTGGCAAGACGTTCATTCACGACTACTGGCGGTATCGGAATGCGATCTCCCTGCCCACACTTGGGCTGAGGGAGACGATCAATAACCGCCAGCGCCAGGGAGCCGGGATCGAGGAAGCCACTGCCATCGACGATGCGCAGGACGTGCTCGGGGACGCCGGCGCTCCCAACATCGAACAGGGTCTGGATGTCGATCCGCTTCAGAACTTCGAACAACTCGAGCTTCCCATCGACGATACGTTCGACATAGAGACGTTGCAGACACAGGGCGTGCCAGTACAGGACTTGAGCCGCCGCGCAGACCGGGCCTATGCCCGAGCCGTGGGGCATCTCAAAACGGCTATCGAGAACGATCCTCGCCGCCGCTCGGTCTACGACAACCTGATGAAGATCTATGCGCTGAGGGGCGAGCATCAAGAGGCGTCGGATATGCTCCAGAGCATGTACGTATTCTTCCCTGAGGACGAAGACCTCTGGTTCTTCCTCGGCTACAACCATCATGCGCTAGGGAATTACGACGCCGCGACCAAGAGCTTCGATGTGGGGCTGAAACGCGCTGACGGCCGCGTCCAGAACGCCTTCGAATCGCTGGATCTGTTCTTGCGCTCCGAAGAGAAAAAACAGTACGAGGAACAGCCGGTCGAATTTGCGTCGCGGTACTGGACGAGCCAGGATCCCCGGTTCCTGACGCCTTACAACGAGCGCCGGCTCGAGCATTTCTCACGCCTGGTCTACGCCGACTTGCTCTATGGATCGGAGGCGCTCGAGCTACGCGGCTGGGACACCCAGCGTGGGCAGATCATCGTGCGGTACGGCCGGCCCCAGTCTGAGGTGACCCTTACTGGTGGCTTCGAGGCGATCCTGCGTCAGCTCGCGGAATCACGTGACCGCACCTTCCAAGATCCAGAACTCGATGTCCAATCTCCCGGGTCTGAGGTGGAGGACTTTGACAAAGACGTGCTCTTCAACAACACGTTCAACATCTGGGACTACGGCGATTTCCGGTTCGTTTTTGAGGACCCATTCCGCAACAACGAGTATCGGCTGTACTCTCCGCCGGCTAGTTGGATCAATGGGGGAGGCGTCGACCCCTGGCTGAACGACTACGAGCTGATCGCCCGCGCGACGTTCAAGAAGACGCCGGAACGCTATGACTATGAAGCTACCGGCCGGCAAGTCGATTTGCCCTACCTCGTCACGACGTTCAAAGGCGAAGACGGCACGTCAGACACCTACGTGCACTACGGCATTCCTGTCCAGAACTACGACCCGGCCAGCGAGCTCGTAAACGTGGATGTCAACACGGGCGCCTTCCTGATTAACGAGCAACGCGACATCCTAGTCGAGCGCCGGCGCAAACTCTACGGCCTGCGAACCGCTCAGGTACGCGGCTTCGACGAGGCGAATCTTTGGATCGATACGCAACCCATGGCAGCGCCTGCTGGGACGCATGAAGTCAGCGTAGAGTTTGAAGCCGATGGCGGGCGGATCGTCGGCGTGCAACGCCGCGAGATCGAGGTGCCGGATTACCATGATGGGAATCTTGCGCTGAGTGATATGCTCTTGGCGTACCTCGTCGAGGACACGGAAGATGGCAAAGCCACGCACCCAGGCGACATCGTGCGGAATAATCTCTCGATCACGCCGGCTCCATGGAGCGTGTATGCGACCACGCAGCCCATCTACATCTACTTCGAAGTCTACAACCTCGATCTAGGCGAAGACAGCCGGTCCTCGTACCGAGTCGAGGCTGAACTCGTACCGAAAGACACGTCGTCTGGGCTGTCGAGGCTCGTCAAGCGGGTCTTCGGTTCCAGCGACGAAGGGGTCTCGGCCGCCTACGATTCGGGCGGAATCTCGCAGGACGAAGACGAATACCTCATCCTGGACGCCAAAGACCTCGAAGAAGGCCTCTACACGCTCCGTCTGCGCGTCACCGACCTGAAGCGCGGCAAATCGGTCGATACCGAGCAGGACCTCTTCCTAGAGTAGCAGGCTGTGTAGCCCAGTTACTCCAGGAGTCGCTGGGCAGGAGTTACTTGGCCGGCTCAGCGGTCTCCGCTTTCTTCTCGGCGAAGTGCTTCTGAACGCGCTCGTCCATGTCCTGCACCTTGTCGATGAGATACGTCTTGTAGGCAATCAGCTGCTGCATGAGGTCCTCATCCTGAAGGGCGAGAATCTGTACGGCCAGGAGGCCGGCATTCTTTGATCCACCTACAGCCAGCGTGGCCACGGGAACGCCACTCGGCATCTGGACGACGGACAACAGCGAGTCTAGCCCCTTGAGATGTTGGCTGGACACCGGCACGCCGAGAACAGGAAGTGGCGTGTGAGCGGCAATCATGCCGGGCAGGTGGGCTGCCCCGCCGGCTCCCGCGATGATGACCTGGATGCCACGCTGGTGGGCCTCGCGGGCATAGGTGGCCATGCGTGCCGGCGTGCGGTGAGCCGAGAGCACACGGACCTCGAAAGGAATACCGAAATCATTGAGGACATCGGCGGCACCTTCCATGGTAGAAAGGTCGGATTCGCTTCCCATGGCGATTCCAACGGCGATAGGGCGTTGAGCGTCAGACATG
>JBCDHV010000362.1:0-4663 GCA_038749615.1 Bacteroidota bacterium | reverse complement strand
TTGTTGCGGGCAGCTTCCAGCGCACAGGTGCAGTCTACCGGCCTTACATCGCCCGGTGGAATGCAAATGACGGCTGGCGCTCGCTGGGCCCCGACCTCGATGGCCCCGTCCATGCGCTCGCTACGGATGGTTCGTCCCTGTATCTCGCGGGCGAGTTTACGAGGGCCGGCAGCCAGACGCTCAACGGCGTGGCGCGGTGGCCCGGCGGGAGCTCCTACCTCTCGCTGGGTGCCGGCATGAACGGAGGAGTCTGGAGCCTGTCGTATGCCGGCGGGGTGCTCTACGCCGGAGGCAGTTTTTCGACGGCAAACGGACAACCCGCGGCCAACGTGGCCCAATGGAATGGCGGCCCATGGAGCCCGCTAGGCTCAGGTACGGATGCGCAAGTACGAGCGCTGGCCGCCACGAGTAGCGAAGTCTTTGCCGGTGGTGCCTTTACCCGCTCGGGCGACAAAACCGCGGCGCACCTGGGCCGGTTCTCTACGTCGAATCTCGTCAGTGCCTGTGCCTTCGAACAGGGCTGGAATCTGGTCTCGGTTCCGTACCTGACTGCCAACGGTGGGCTAATGACGCCGGCCACGTGGCACCCAAACGTGGGATCAGCCTTGTTCGGGTACGATCCGAGTGCCGGCTACGTTACGTCCCCTACGCTCGACAATGGGTCAGCCTATTGGGCCTTCTACGGCAACCGCGCGGTGGAATCCGTTGACGGTGGGCTCGTGCCCGTGGCAAACCGGACGATTCCCGTAACCGCCGGCTGGAACCTCATCGGAGGCTTCGATGGGCCCATCGATGTCTCTGATTTGTCGCCAAGCTCTCTCGTCGGCTCCCCCCTGTATGGGTTCGAAGGCCTGTACCGCCCGGCTGATGTGCTGCAGCCCTGCAAGGGCTACTGGCTCTTCGCAACAGGAGACGGCTCGCTCTCTGTGTCGGCCTCGAATCAAACGGCGCAACCGCTAGCCAAAACGGCTGAGGCCAGCGTGTGGGACCGGCTCCAGGTACGCACGGAAACAGGGCTCATCCACACGCTTCTGCTTGCCCCCGCCGGCACGGACGTCGACTGGTTCAAGGCCCCGCCGCTCTCGCCGGCTCGCGCCTTCGATGTTCGGTTCGATAGCGACCGGACGGCGGCAGCCCTCGGCCAGGCCCATCAGGTGGACATCTCAGGCACGACGGGCCCTGTGACCCTCACCGCAACCCGGGCACTCTGGGCTGAAATCGATGGCGCACGTACGCTACTCGAACCTGGTGCTCCGATCACGCTGGATGCCGCTCCAAGCGCGCTCCGCATCCTGGCTGCAGACACCCCCGAGCGGTTTGGATTTGCCGGCTTGTACCCGAACCCGTCCAGTACCTCAGCACACGTTCGGTTCGAGTTGAACGAGGATGCCCAAGTGCAACTCGACGTGTTCGATGTGCTGGGCCGCCGTGTGGCCCGCCTGGCAGACGCCCCGTACGAAGCCGGCCTCCACGAAGTCGCGTTTCCCTCCGCACGCCTCACCGCTGGTACGTACCTGCTTCGCCTGACTGCCGGCCCCCGGGTAGCCGTCCAACGGGCCGTGGTAGCACGGTAGGGCTCGCTTCGCTCGTGTAGTAGGTAATACGTGGACGGGTTGTAAGTGGTGGTGCTGGTTGTGCTTCGGATGATTCAAGATGTGGAAGAGATCGTTAGCGCTTCCGAGTAGACCCTTCGTTTAGAATTCACCACGGCCTCGCCAGCACCTCTCACAAGAACAATCGGCGAGACGGTAGTTTGATCGTTACGGAGCCTTTCGAAGTTGTGTTGATGTTGAGCTTGGAGCGGGCGAAAGGGCTTTGGGGTGGATTCGCCAATGACGTTGAAGGTGCGTACCAGACGTTCGCGCTGAGAACGCAGTGGCAAGCACGCCCCAACGAGCCGAGCGCAGCCCAAACTCACATGTCTGAAACAGCTTCTCACCATCGCGTATCGGCAGTATCTGCTCTGCGCCCTACGCTCTGATACACGTTTTGCAGATCACCACCCCGCCGCCACTTTTCTGCGGCGCTACCAAACACACTCATGGCAATCAAAGTTGGCATTAATGGATTTGGCCGTATTGGCCGGCTCGTCCTCCGCTCCATTCTCGAGCGCGAAGCCGGAACGTTCGACGTCGTCGCCATCAACGACCTCACCAATGCCGAGACCCTGGCGACGCTCTTCAAGTACGACTCGGTCCACGGTGTCTTCCCAGGCACCGTCGAAGTAGACGGCACGGACCTCATCATCAACGGTGACCGCCTCCGCGTCTACAGCGAGCGGGACCCCAAGAATCTCCCCTGGGGGGATTTCGATACCGATGTGGTCATCGAGTCGACGGGCGTATTCCGGAATAAAGAGCAGGCGAGCGCGCATATCGAAGGCGGCGCGAAGCGCGTCATCATCAGCGCGCCGGCCAAAGGGGCTGTCGATGCGACCGTTGTGCTCGGCGTCAATGCGGACACGCTCACGGGCAGCGAAACCGTCATTTCAAACGCAAGCTGCACCACGAACTGCCTCGCCCCGATGGTGAAGGTGCTCGACGAAGCCTTCGGGGTCAAGAAAGGCTTCATGACGACGGTCCACGCCTACACGTCGGATCAGCGCATTCAGGACGCCCCGCACAGCGACCTGCGCCGTGCACGCGCTGCCGCTGCCAACATCGTCCCGACAACGACCGGCGCAGCCAAGGCCGTCGGTCTCGTCCTCCCTCATCTCCAAGGCAAACTCGACGGGTTCGCCGTCCGCGTTCCCGTTCCGGATGGCTCGCTGACCGACTTCACGGTTGAACTCGCCAAAGAGACCACGGCCGAGGACGTGAACGAGCTGTTCAAGAACGCAGCTGCCGGGGCCTACGCTGGCATCATCGAATACTCCGAAGCGCCCCTGGTCAGCTCCGACATCGTCGGCAATCCGCACTCCTGCATCTTCGACGCACCCTCGACCATCGTGGACGGCACGCTCGTCAAAATCATGGGCTGGTACGACAACGAGTGGGGCTACTCGAACCGCACCGTCGACATGATCGAAGTCCTGCTCAACGCAGGCTAGGACTCGGTTGGGCGGGTGTTGGTTAGATGGGGTCTCCCTGAACTCTCGAACCAATGCCCGCCCAACTACAGCGAGTGTAGCGAGCGCCCCACCCAACTGAGACCCATTCCATGAACTCCATTGACGACGTTCGGCTGGCAGGAAAGCGGGTGCTGGCCCGTGTAGACTTCAACGTGCCCCTGGCCGGCGGGGAGGTTACGGACGACACCCGCATCCGGGCGGCCCTGCCAACGATCCGTACGATCATCGAGGCGGGCGGCGTAGCCATTCTCATGAGCCACCTCGGCCGGCCCAAGGGCGAAGACCCGGAGTACAGTCTGAGACCTGTGGCCACGCACCTGGAGCATGTACTCGGCCGGCCGGTGACCTTCGTGCCGGCTACTGTGGGCGTACAGGCGCAAGAAGCCGTCGATGCCGCCAAGCCCGGCGATGTGCTGCTCCTGGAGAACACGCGCTTCCTGGATGGGGAGAAGAAGAACGATGCCGAGTTGGCTCGCCAGCTCGGCGCGCTTGCAGACGTGTATGTCAACGACGCGTTCGGGTCTGCGCACCGCGCACATGCGTCCACCGAGGGCGTCACGCATCACGTCGACGTTACGGCGATGGGGCATCTCATGCGCAAGGAGCTCCAGTACCTCGGCGAGGCGCTGAAAGAGCCGGCGCGCCCGTTTGTCGCGGTGCTGGGCGGCGCAAAAGTGTCCGACAAGATCGGCGTCATCCAGGCATTGATGGGCAAAGTCGATCACCTGCTGATCGGTGGTGCGATGAGCTACACGTTCCTGAAATCGATTGGGCACCTCGTCGGCACTTCCCTCGTGGAGAACGACCGGCTCGGCGACGCGCACGACATGTACGAGGCCAGCAAAGGCCGGCTCGTACTGCCTATCGATCACAAGGTGGCTCGTGCATTCGACAACGACGCTGAGCAGAAAACCGTCACGGGAGACATCCCTGATGGCTGGATGGGCCTCGATATCGGCCCCCAGTCCATCGAACATTACCAGTCGATTCTGAAGGATGCTAAGACCGTCGTCTGGAATGGCCCGATGGGCGTCTTCGAGATGAACAACTTCGCCGAAGGCACTCGCGCCATCGCACGTACGCTCGCCGGCATCACCGATCAGGGCGCAACGACCATCGTCGGCGGTGGCGATTCCGTAGCCGCTATCACCCAAGCCGGCCTCGACGATGAGGTCAGCCACGTCTCGACGGGTGGTGGGGCGATGCTGGAATTTCTGGAAGGCCAAAGCCTACCCGGCGTCCAGGCCCTCGACGCGTAACCTCCCAGGCGGCCTTCCGTACGGTACGGGCACGATGTAGCGTATCTTTACCGTAACCCTCTGATATGGCTGTACCTATTCGCGTGAACGGTTTGGCGAAAACGTACCGGTCGGCGTTTGGCCGGCGGTCCGTGGAGGCCTTGAAGGGGGTGGACCTGACCGTGGAGCGCGGCGAGATTTTCGGACTGCTCGGGCCAAACGGAGCCGGCAAGACGACGCTGGTCAAGCTCCTGCTCGGCATTGCCCGGCCCACGCGCGGCGAGGCGGAGCTGTTCGGCGTTCCAATCGGCCAACCGGAAGCACGCCGGCGGGTGGGCTACCTGCCAGAAAACCA
>JBCDHV010000361.1:0-4667 GCA_038749615.1 Bacteroidota bacterium | reverse complement strand
TCCGATTCAACTGGATCCACACGCCCGGCAGTGACCTCTTCCTGGTTTTCAACACGGCCTACAACGTCGGCGAAGACGATCCGCTAGATCCTCGCCAGAACATCGTCTTCCGAGACCGCGTCGCCGTCGTCAAACTGACCTATCTAGTCGTGATCTAGCTGCTTGTCATTTAGTTGCTCTGGCTGCCATCGGGACCGTGAAGGCACCGGGGGCGTTCAATGTTGGCATCAAGTCGTCCATCCAGAACGCGAAGCCATGAATCCATCCGAGGTCTATCACACCGATCCCGAGATCATGAGCGGGGTCCCCGTCTTCGTTGGAACCCGTGTTCCGGTTCATACGCTCATCGACCATCTCGCTTCCGGCATTTCGCTGGACGAGTTCTTAGAGGACTTCCCGACTGTGAGCCGCGAGCAGGCTGTCGCCTTCCTAAACTTGTCCGAAGAGGCATTGGTCGGAACGAATGCCTGATCCTGTTCGCGTATTGCTCGACGGGAGCGTGCCAGAAAAGCTACGCTTGGCGTTCTCGACGCAGCTTACTGTTGAGACGGTGCGGTACCGGGGCTGGAATGGTTTGAAGAACGGCGAGTTACTCCGTGCAGCTGAAGCAGACTTCGACGTGCTCGTGACCGTTGATAAAGGGCTCTGTCATCAGCAGAATGTCGGCGAGCGGGACATTGCTGTCGTAGTGTTGGACGCAAACGGAACGACGTATTCAGATCTGGTCGGCTTGGTCGCCGAAGCCGAGCGCGCGTGCCACCAGAGTACGCCGGGAAGAGTGGTGATTGTCAAGGGATAGGCATCGATGAGCCTGGGAGGCCAGCGCTCCGTCACGTTGCCCCAAGCCACTCGTCGCAAGGCAAGGGGAGGGGGTTGGTGGGCCGAGGGGAGCCGACTACTTTGCGGGATACATTCATATGATCCCCTCCCCCATGGTCGCTTTTTTTACCCGCCGCGCGGTGTGGTCTGCTGGTTTTCTGTTGATCGCTGGCCTGTCGGTTGGTCCTGTCGCAGCGCAAACGGCCTACGTAGGCGGCGCGTGGTACGCCGGCGGCAGCGGGCCGGCACTGTTCACAGAGCGGGACACCACCTGGGCGGTGGAGGGTCAGTTCGTGGCAGAGCGGCCGGCGGAGGTCACGCGGGTGGTCGAGTTGGGCGAGGCGTTCATCGTGCCACCCTTCGGTGACGGGCACATGCATGCCTTCGAGGCCCCGGCCTCGATCCGGTACGAGGACAGCTTGTTCGTTGCCCGGGGCGTGCTGTATGCCTTCAACGCCCACGTGCCGGCCGCCGAGCACGAATCGGTAAGCGGCTATCCGACGCTCGTCGATGTCACCTACGCGATTACGGGCCTCACAGCCCCGGGTGCTCACCCGGCTACGGCGTACGAGGCGCGCGCCCTCGGCCTGCAGGCTTGGAACGTCAATGGCCCCCGTGGAGACGAGATCCGCGCGAGCCGACTGCGCGAAGGCGATGCGTACCATTTGGCCGTGACACGGGCTGACCTGGACACTGTGTGGCCGGCCGTGCTCGCGTCGGGGACGCCGTGGGTGAAGATCTTCCTCGACCACAGCGACGAATGGACGAGGGCTGATGGCGAGACCGTGCGCCCCGAGCAACCTCGCGGCCTCGCCCCGGCCGTCGCTGCCGAGATCGTCCGGCGGGCGCGGGCGGATGGCCTTCGCGTGGTGGCGCACGTCATGACGGCGACGGATCTCGGCAAAGCCCTCGATGCCGGCGTTGATTTGTTTGCGCATGTGCCTGGTTTTTCCGTCGATGACCAGCCGCCGGGTGAAGCAGAAGACGGCGCTTACGCCATGCCCGATTCGCTGCTCGCCCGGCTCGCTTCTGCCCAAACGCCCGTCGCGCCGACGCTCGCCCGTGGCCCGGCGATGATCAAGTACATCCCTGCGGAATATCGGCCGGACTCAGCGACGGTCGACACGGTGCGTGCCTTTCATCGGACCCTGCTGCGCCGGCTATCGCGTGCCGGCGTGCCCATCGTCATGGGGGCTGATCTCGGAGGGCTCTGGTCATGGGACGAGGTCGGCTACGCGCTCGACATCGGAGGGCTTACGCCGGCAGAAGCGCTTCAGGCCTGGGCCGTGGCCACGCCCCGTGCGATCTTCCCAGACCGAGCCATCGGGGCACTCGAGCCTGAGTACGAAGCTAGCTTCCTCGCCCTTTCATGTAACCCTGTGTCCGATTGGACGTGTACGGCGTCCATCACACATCGTGAGAAACAGGGGCACAAGCTGGGCGGCTAGTCCTGGCGTTTCCTCATCGAACAGCCGGCTATGAAACGTCTGCTTTGGGTCGATTGCACTGCTGGTGCCCTAGCCGGCATCCTAGTGATCGCGTTGAGTGGCTGGCTGGCTCCGCTGGAAGGCATACCGCGGAACGTGCTGCTGTTCACCGGGGCCGTCAACGTGCTGTACGGCACGTTTTCGTTTTCCCTGGCGGTCCGGCCCGTCCGGCCGATGCGGTTGATCAAGGCCCTCGTGTTCGCCAACCTGGCCTGGGCACCCGTGTGCGTGACGATCCTCGTTCTCTACGCCGCGACGGCCACGCTGTTTGCCTACCTCCACCTTGCCGGCGAGGCCCTGTTCGTCGCCGGCCTCGCGCTGCTGGAGTGGCGCCACCGCGATCTCCTTCTCAAACGCTAAAGGCGCGCGCATTCCGATCCGGGTAAAGCTGGACCTTGCGTTCCGAGCGTCGTAATCCTCATCATAGACTACATGGTCACCGAACGAACAGCAGCCATCGTAGGCGGCGGTATCAGCGGGCTCTCGACGGCCGTTGCGCTGCGCCAAATTGGGATCGAGGCGACGGTGTACGAGCGTGCGCCGGCTCTGACCGACGTTGGAGCCGGCATCAGTCTCTGGCCCAACGCCACGCGCGCGCTGCGTCGGCTGGGCGTTCTCGACCGTCTGCTAGAGACGGCCGGCCGGATCGAAGCGCTCAACGTGCGGGACGCCCAAGGCCGGTTGTTCTTTCGATCTCCGGTTAGCGACTACGACGCACCCTCGGTGTGCGCCTACCGGCCCGATCTCATCGGTGCGCTCCGCGCAGCGCTGCCCCCTGACGCGCTGCAGACGGGCAAACCTCTCGAAACGGTCGATGCCCTTGAAACGATCAGTGCCAGTGGGGACCGCGCCCGGCTCACGTTTAGGGACGGCACGACGGCCGAAGCAGACTTCGTAGTGGGAGCCGACGGGATACGCTCGGTCGTGCGCACCCATGTGACGGGAGAGACGACGGATCCGGTGTATCGAGGCTACGTCGTCTGGCGCGGCATCGGGCCGTTGCCGGCAGCCTACACGCCGGGAGAAATCACGGAGACGTGGGGCCACGGGGCTCGGTTCGGGCTGCTCGACGTGGGCGGTGGACGCGCCTACTGGTACGCCACGGCCAACCGGCCTGAATCAGAGACGGACACAACCCCCGACGCGCGCAAGGCCGAGATCCTAAGCCTCTTCGGCTCCTGGCATGATCCCATGGCCGAGGTGATCCGCGCGACGCCGGCTTCCGCCATTCTCCGCGGCGGTACCTACGACCGCCCCGCTCGCCGGCCGTGGAGCCGAGGCCGCGCCGTGCTCGTCGGCGATGCCATTCATCCCATGACACCCAACCTCGGGCAGGGCGGCTGTTTCGCCATCGAGGACGCCTTGTCACTCGCCCGCGCTCTTTCTGAGTCGTCCACGTTGCCGGATGCGTTCTCAGCGTTCGAACGCGCACGCTACCGCCGGGCCGCCCGTGTTACCCGAGAATCGCTCTGGACCGGCCGGCTCGGCCAACTCGATGGTCCCCTCGCCACCCTCCGCGACGCCGCCACACGCCTGACGCCCGGCCCCGTCTACGCCCGCCGGCTGGCGTGGCTGTACAAGTATCAGACGTGAGTGTGAAAGGTCACGAATTCCTCCGAATGAGATGATTCAGGGTAACGCATTTGATCTTGGAGATCGTGCAAGAACGATACTTAGTTGCAGCAATTTCCCAGAATGAAAACCTCTCTTTCCAGTAAGATTTACGACTGAGAGGGTGTGATCTAGGCTTGGCGAGGCTTAAGAGTTTCAGGGAAATGTAGCAATAGGTATTCCCGAAGATCTGCGTTGAGTTTAGCGTGGCTAAGGTTTGCCGCCCAGAAGTTTGAGCCCGAGAGTCTGGTTCCTCTCAGATCTGCTCCTCTCAGGTCTGCTCCTCTCAGATCTGCTCCCATGAGAATGGTTCGTCCCAGGTCTTGGTTTCTGAGGTCTGCGCCGTTGAGTTTAGCGTGGCTAAGGTCTGTACCG
Source organism: Bacteroidota bacterium (assembly GCA_038749615.1). Lineage (GTDB taxonomy): Bacteria > Bacteroidota > Rhodothermia > Rhodothermales > DATKEJ01 > JBCDHV01. The sequence continues at coordinate 375 of JBCDHV010000361.1, read as the reverse complement.
GTGAGTTCGGTGTAGCTGAGGTCTGCGCCGTTGAGTTTGGTGTGTCTCAGGTCTGCTCTACTGAGTTTGGTGTAGCTGAGGTCTTGGTTTCTGAGGTCTGCGCCGTTAAGTTTGGTGTGTCTCAGGTCTGCTCTACTGAGTTTGGTGTAGCTGAGGTCTTGGTTTCTGAGGTCTGCGCCGTTGAGTTTGGTGTGTCTCAAGTCTGCTCTACTGAGTTTAGTTTGCCTCAGGTCTTGGCCTCTGAGGTCTGCACCGGTGAGTTCGGCTAGGCTAAGGTCTGCGCCGTTAAGTTTGGTGTGTCTCAGGTCTGCTCTACTGAGTTTGGTGTAGCTGAGGTCTTGGTTTCTGAGGTCTGCGCCGTTGAGTTTGGTGTAT
>JBCDHV010000360.1:0-4674 GCA_038749615.1 Bacteroidota bacterium | reverse complement strand
GCTCGTCTACGTTCTCCTGCCCTCAGCTTCAGACAAAGCTTACGAGTTGAGCCAGCAGGCAGGCAAACTAGCCGAACGCATCGATGATGCGGCCGGGCTGCGCCGGTCGCGCGCCGTTGAAGCGCTCACGGGTGCCATGTTCAGGCCGATGGAAGAGGTCCGAGGCGAGCTGAAGCAAGCCTTCGAAGCTGGCACTGCAGCCAACGAGGCGGATGTGAAAGGAATCGCTAGGTTGGGGCAGGCGTGGATAGCGCTCGAAGCCGGCAACGCGAAGGACGCTGCCGTTCTCGCCGCTGAATCGGCTAAAATACTCCGGCAAGGTACAGCCGAGGGCCTGTTGTGGCGAGGCAAGGCGCGTGAGACGGCCGGCCGGGCGTGGCTTGCGAGTGAGGACCCAGGCCGCGCGCTCGAGTACTTCATGCTGGCCGAGGAGTCGTATCTCGATCTAGACGATCCTATCGGAACGCCTCGTGCCCAGCGCGGGCTCGGGGAGGCGTACCACGAGTTGGGCAACGGCTACGAGGCGTCACTGGCCCTGGAGAAGAGCTTGAAAGGTTTCGAGGAGGCGAACCTCGACGGAGAAGCTGCCCGCACATTGATCCAAATCGGGTCCGTCCGCGTGGCTCAGGGAGACTACCGTCTTGCACATGACCTGTACGTGCGAGCCGTTGAAATAGCTGAACAGGTTGGCGACGATGTCGGGCGATTGGACGGGCGCATCGCGCTAGGCCTGTTGAGAGTCCGCCGGGGGCAACCTGGCCTGGCTCATCAGGAACTGGCCCAACTGGAGCCGGCTGTGCTGGCGTGCTCCTCTTCGGCCCTGAGCCGGCGCTTTTACTTCGCCATGGCCGACGTCTATCAGGCGGAGGGTGCGGTTCAGCGCGCAAACGAAGCGCGTGAACAAGCCGCCGAGTTTATGCCGGCTCCTTCTTCCGTCCTGGAGCCCGGCGGGGATGGCAGCGGTCCCGGGATGGCGTCCAGCACGGAGCCCTGGTTTGCCCCAGACGAGTCCGTGCCCTCACCTCCAGCCGTCAACGATTTCGAACTTGCCATCGAATCCTTTTTGGGGCCGGCTCTGGCGCACGATAGCGTCCCGGAGCCACCTGAGGAGGACCTCGCGGACGAGACCGACCTGGAACCAGCCCCTACGTCAGAGGCGGACTTCATCGGTGCGGCTGGCTGGGAGGCCTACTTGACAGATCTGCCAGACGCGGCTCCCACATCGGGGCCCGGAGAGACCCAAGACCACCCGGCCGAGCGGTCACCGCAGACGCCAATGCCGGCTGCACTGCTGGAAGCGGACGAGGCGGCATCGGGCCTGGATGTCATCCCAAACATCGATCCGGCAGCCGGCGAGGATCTTCCAGATGATGAACCCGAGCCGCTGCCTGCCGGGGACGGCGTGACCGTGCCAAAGGAGCCGGCCGAGCCCGCAGTGGCCCAAGAGCCAGCAAATCCACAACCTACAGCCCAAGAGGCGGTCGAGCATGAACCCGGCTCGGCGTCTGCCGTCGCGGAGCTATTCGACGAACTCGGTTTCGGGGCCGCCGGCCTTGATAACACGAGCATTGGATTGTTCATCGATGAGCCGCAGGACGCGCCCGTCCCCCTCGAAGAGCCGGACGCAGAGCCGGCCGACCAAGCCGAGGCCCTCGCAGAGGAGCAGCAGGGCGTCGAGACCGTGCGGGAAGAACTGGCTGACGAGACCGTACGCCAGGACGAGGACCGTGCGTTGCCTGGTGGGGGACTCGTGCTCGAGGAGCAACCGGCAGAGCCGGCGTGGCTGGTTCTGAATGCTCCAGCAGAAGAGCCTGGCGTGCGCGACGTGCTCCGGCTGAGCCGGGAGGCCTTGATCGGCCAGCTGAGTCTCGGATTTGCTCGGCAGGTGAAAGCGCCGATCGATTACATCGCGCAGTTCTCCCGGATGTCCACCCAGCAGGTCGAAGATCTGCGCGAAGCGCTTGCGGCCGGCCGGCCAGGAGACGCTCGGCAGCTGGCGGGGATGCTCGGCCTCAACATCAAACAGGTAGCCGACCAGGGCCGGCGAGCCGAAAAAATGGCGCGGGACCTCTGGACGTTGGCTCGCGGGCTCAACGAAGCGGCCCGGCCGACGGATCTCAACGCCGTGCTCAAGACCTACGTGCCGTTTGCGTACGACGGTGCTCGGGCTCAGGAGCCGGCGATGGATATCGACTTTTTGCCAGCGTACGAGCCGGGATTACCGAAAGTCGTGCTGGTGCCTCATGATGCCGGCCTTGCCTTCGTCCATTTGTTGAACTACGCCTTCTGGTCGGTTTACGCCGGCACCGACTTGCTCCTGGGCGGATACGAGGGCGTCCCTGACGTGTTCGATCTCGCCGGGCAAGGCCGCGTCGAGTTGCGCACGTTTGCGTCTGGTGGCGGGGTTGCTGGAGCGGTACGCTTTCCTGAAACCCAAAGTCTGGACGCGCTCGCTGCGCGGTTTCATGCGTACACGCCGGGGTGCTCGTCGCTCGAACTTGGCCTGCTGGCGTGTGCAGATTTGGTCATCCGGCAGCAAGCTGGGGAAATCCTGTTGGGCCAACCAACTGCAGGGATCGTAGAGGTCCAGTTGCACTTTCCACGCGCCTGAGATGGTCAAGCTGAACGGTGAACGTCCATCGGCTAACCAGGTCTGCACACCCTTAAATCCTTGTGTTGCGATTGTTTTTGCAGGAGACAAGCGTGATATTCAAGAACACCACGCTTCGGCCTGAGTGATTGGACGCGGTTGCGCCGTAGATTACGGCACGCCGCAGCACTGGCTCGGTCGCTACGCAGCGCTACATCCTTCCCTACACGCAGCATTCCATCCTTCCCCGCGCGGATGCCAGCCCTACCGCTCAGTTGCCGGTATGGAGATCCGCTCCGAACTTCTACCAGCAACGTATCTTATGGGCTACGGACACAATTCCAAGGGCTACAACGGCAACGGATTTCATTCCAACGACCGCGACCGTGACGAGGTGTATTCCCAACGCGTCCCAGCCGGCAAGCGGACGTATTTCTTCGATGTCAAGACGACGCGCTCTGGTGAGGATTACTTCATCACCATCACGGAAAGCAAGCGGGTAGGCGAACGCCGCTACGAGAAGCACAAGATCTTCCTCTACAAAGAGGACTTCGGCAAATTCGCTGCCGCCCTCTTCGATGCGATCGGCCATGTGAAGGAGGAACTACTTCCAGGCTACGAATTCCGTGGGCTTCCTGAAGTCGTGCACACAGAAGAGCCCGTCACGCACGAAGATGCGCTCTAGGAAGGCAGTGATCGGCACAACGGGTCTTCACGGAACCTGATTCCTCGGCTGATCGTCCTTCCCCCAAGTTGATTTTGTTTTTGAAGGCCGGAACGTCCCGCGTTTCGGCCTTCACTCGTTTCTTGGGCTTATTTGCAGCAAAACCGTCTGTCCATGATTCCCGTCGTTGCATACCGCGACTTAGAGCAACGTTTGTCTGCCATCCTGAACCGCAGCGCCACGTTCAGCACGGAAATCGATGCCCGAGTGGCGGAGATCATCGCCGGCGTTCGGGCCCGTGGCGACGAGGCTGTGCTCGATTTTACGGAACGGTTCGACGGGGTCCGGCCGGCGACCATTCGCGTTGGTGCGGGGCTGCTCGAAGAGGCGTACGAGCAGATGGATCGGACGCTGCGTGAAGTCATCGCCCGGGCAGCAGATAACGTGAGGCGCTTCCATGTACGGCAGCGCCGCGAAGCTTGGATTGCCGAAGATGGCGATGGGGTGGTGCTCGGGCAGCGTTACATGCCGTTGGACCGCGCCGGCGTGTACGTGCCCGGTGGCAAGGCGTTTTATCCGTCGAGCCTCATCATGAACGTTGTGCCGGCTCAAGTGGCCGGTGTGGGTGAGATCCACCTCGTCTCACCCCCACAGGCAGATGGCCGGCCGCACCCGCTCGTGATGGCTACCGCACACTTTCTCGGCATCGAACACGTGTACGCCGTCGGCGGCGCACAGGCCGTGGCCGCGCTAGCTTTCGGGACTGAGACGGTCCAGAACGTCGACAAAATCGTAGGGCCGGGTAACGTGTACGTCGCCGCTGCGAAGAAACAGGTGTACGGTCCCGTAGCCATCGACAGTGTAGCCGGCCCCAGCGAAATCGTAGTGCTGGCAGACCACACGGCCGACCCTCGACACGTGGCGGCCGACCTGCTCGCGCAGGCCGAGCACGACGAACGTGCCTCCGCGGTGTTGGTCACGACGGAGGCGGATCTCGCTGAGGCCGTCCGGGCTCAAATCGACGCGTGGTGGCCCCAGTTGCAACGCAAGGAGATCCTGACATCGTCGTTGCCGGGCTATTCAGCGTGCGTCGTGGTGCCGGATGAGCAGACGGGGATCGATTTGGTGAACCGGTTGGCGCCGGAGCACTTGGAACTCATCGTGGAGGACCCGTGGGCCACGATGGGCGAGATCCGCCATGCCGGCGCGATCTTCCTCGGGCCGTATTCGAGCGAACCGGTGGGCGACTACTTCGCCGGCCCAAATCACGTCCTGCCAACGGGAGGCACGGCTCGCTATGCCTCGGCGCTGGGCGTCGATGACTTCATCCGCCGGCAGTCCATCATTTCCTACTCCGCCAAGCGGCTGGCTCAGACCGGGCAGGACATCATCCGGTTTGCCGAGGCCGAACACCTGCCGG